>JAHEMG010000200.1 GCA_024643755.1 Flavobacteriales bacterium
GCAATTCTTTGCCACGGTTGTTGAGGATGCCCCACCGTCCGCCGCGCTGCACAAAAGCCATCGTATTGGAAAATTGAAAGATGGTTTCGTAATTGTTTTTGGTGAAGGGCTTGCCATCTTTTGTGATATAGCTGAATTCAATCAGTCCGAAAGTATCGGTACGCATCACCAGCGCACATCCGGGAATCAGGGTAGCGCCGCTTTCAACAAAATGATTGCGATAGTTGTTGAGCGCATAGGGATAAGCCATTTTGAAATCCAGTTCCATCCAGGGTTGGAGGGTGGCTGAATCGGCGAAGTAAAAACCTTCTTTGTTGGGGTCTTTGCTTTTGTTATAGGCAATAGGAATGGGTTTTACGGTCAGTGAACGCAACAAGAATTGGGCTCTGAAGGTTAGGTCGGTGCGTTGCAGCGGCGGAGGTAACTGAGATTTCAGAAACTGTTCATACGCTTCCACGGTATTGAGTTGCTGCGCTCTTTCGAATGCAAGGCCTTCTAGGCGTTGGAGTATGGCATTTTTTTGGGGCGCTTTGGGGTATTGCGATAAAAACCTTCGGTAGCTGAGTTCTTGGTCCTCTGCGGAAGCTAGCTCGAATTCCCATTGCATGAGGGTGTCCTCGGCCCGTTGGATCATCGTTTTGGTTTGGGCATTGGGTTTTTTGATCGCAAGCAGCTGGGTATGTCGGGCAGATAACGCTGCGATGTTTCGCGTTTGCATGAGCGAGTCAAATTCGAGTTGCTCGATGTATGCAATTTGGGTTTCGATGCGTTTTTGGTATGCTTTGAGGGTGATGGACTCAAATTTTTTAACTTTAACAGTGGTATCGGGTCCGTTTTTTTGTTTGGCTTGCCACTGGTTATAATGGGCGATTTCCAGTGCTTGTATTTGTTCTTGATAACTGTTCAACCATTGAGATTCCTCTTGAAGAATCAGCAGATTTGTGCGCGCTAGTTCCAGTGATGCATTGCCACGTTTGTTCCAAAACTCGTTGGTTTGAGCAAAAAGTAAGGTATCGGTGTTGTGGTAGGTGAGTTGGTATTTCTGTTGGTATTTGGCCCATTGCTTCGCTGTGATGGGGTTCCCTTTCTTGTCGGTTTGCAACTTCGCCCAGTAGCGCATCGCATCGAAACTATGTGCAATGGGTCCGTAGGCCTCTTTTTCATTAGGCAGCATCGCGAGTGCATGGTGCAAGGCGGGATTGCTGCTGTCTTTGGTGAACTGTCTTTTATAGAGAATGAGGGCGGCTTCCTGATACTGCAATTGGGTAGCTGCGGCCAAACTGGCTTCCACGGGAACGGTGGGGGCGATTTTTTTGAAGGTTTGCTTTTTTACCGATGATTTTGCAGACTGCCTAATGAGTTTTAGGGCATCGGCGATGGGGTCGGCATGGAGTTGCAATACGCTTGTTAGTAGCCAACAGGCAACCACAACCGCGCGAAACAAGGCCTTCCTTTTCATTCGCGCGAAAGGTGCAAACCTTGTGCCATAAATGGCTCAAACGGACTGTTTTGAAAAAAGTTGTTACGGATAAAGCCTTGCCCTTAATATTGGGGGTGTTGGGGTCTGTTTTGCAGAATATCTTCGATGCGACCCATGACTTCCTCGGTAAGAAGGGGCAAGATGGTGGGAGCAGTGAGGGTTTCTTGGAGTTGTTCGGGTTTGGTGGCGCCCAAAATAACGGTGCTTACATCGGGGTTTTTCAAGCACCAAGCAACGCCGAGTTGTGGCATGGATACACCCAGATCAGCAGCCAATCCGAGCAATTGCGCTACTTTTTTGGCATGAGATTCTTGGTTCAAGCGTTCAGAGAGCCAACCCAATTCATCGCGGTTTAAGCGGGCTTCTGCGGGTGGTTGGTTAAGGTATTTCCCGGTGAGGTATCCACTGGCGAGCGGACTCCAGATGGTGGTTCCCAACCCAACTGTTTTATAAATTTGGCTGTATTCTACCTCTACTTTGTCTCTCACGAGCATGTTGTATTGGGGCTGTTCAACGACCGGTCCGATTAAATTGTATCGCTGTGCAACCATGTGGGCTTCCATGATTTCTTGGGCGCTCCATTCTGAGGTTCCCCAGTAAAGAATTTTCCCAGAAAGGATCAATTGGTGCATGCTCCAAACAGTTTCCTCGATGGGTGTTTGTTTGTCGGGGCGATGACAGAAATACAAATCCAAGTACTCAACTTGCAATCGTTTCAGGGCTTGGTTACAGGCCTCTACGATGTGTTTGCGGTGGAGTCCTTTTTGGGTAGGTACTTGCGCACCGGCGCCGAAGAATACTTTTGAGCTAACGAGATAGGAATCGCGAGACCAATTTTTTTTGTGCAGGATTTCGCCCATCACCACTTCTGAGGCGCCGGCGGCATAAACTTCTGCATTGTCGAAGAAGTTCACGCCGGCCTCGTAGGCGATATCCATCAATCGCTCAGAAACCCCATTTTGGATTTGATTTCCGAAGGTGATCCAAGAGCCAAAGCTGAGTTCTGAGATGGGTAATCCTGATTTTCCGAGTCTGCGGTATTCCATAGACGCGAAAGTAGAGATTTAGAAGTTCA
>JAHEMG010000045.1:0-6345 GCA_024643755.1 Flavobacteriales bacterium
CAGAAATATGGGGTTAAAGTGAAGCATTTGTACAAGTTGAATCGCCTTGAGCCCGGCTTGGAAGTACGTCCGGGAGAAGTCATCAACCTCAAGGAAAAACGCGATGTGCCACCGGCGATTTTGGAGCGGAACGACAATCCCAACCAAGTAAATGCGGTAGATTTGATCTTGAACCAGCGCACTGCACCCCAGGGCGGTCAATCAAAAGGAACTGTATATGAGGTACAAGCAGGTGAAACGTTGCAAGACATCGCCCAGCGCATGAATGTTAGTGCTTTGGATTTGGCGCGATGGAACAATTTGGATGGATACTCGGTGGCGGCTGGACAGATTTTGGTCCTTCGTCCAAACGTAAAAATGAGTGAAGAAACGCAGGTCGACTATCGCAATTTCATGAGCAACAATGGTGCGGCATCTGCACCCCGTACGCACATTGTCATTCGTGGCGAAACCTTGTTTTCCATTGCACGCTTGTATCGTTTGTCGGTGGATTCTCTCACTGCTTGGAACCAATTGGAGGGAAAGCCCTTGATGGTGGATCGGAAACTCTATTTGCAGCGCGTAGGGGGTACCTCTCCAGCGAAATCAAACAACAATGCAGGGCAATTCGACGCCTATCATTTTGTACAGCCGGGCGAAACACTCTATTCCATATCGCGGAAATATGCGATCTCGGTGGAAGAAATTAAGGCATGGAATCGTTTGGAAAACAATCAGATAGAAGTGGGGCAGCGATTGCAGGTTAGGCCGTAATCAAATAATGGGTAGAGTTGCCCATATTCTGCTGCAGTACGATGTTGTGGTTGCCCACATCGGTTTGTTTGTCGAAGCTCCCTTGCGGGTGGTAAATACTCAACAGTTCAAGGTCTGATCGCAATGTAACATCCAAGCCGAGTGCTTCAAGTGCATTCATCAAAGGCTGGTGGCGGTTTTCTTTGTTATCGATGACGCAACGGAAATAAATGGCTGAATTCTGCATCAGGTTACAGCGCACTTTGTTTTCAGACAGTGATTGGAATATCTGTTTGAGGTGGTCTTCGGCGATAAAGGTGAAATCGCGGGTGCGAATTTCAAGCAGCAATTGTTGTGATTTGTGGATTTTGCAGGGAACTGAAATTACACTGCTATCGGCGCTAACTTTTGTTCCTGGAGCTTCTGGATTGAGGAAAGATCGCACGTATAGGGGAATGCCATTGGCTTGCAGCGGTTGAATGGTTTTTGGGTGGATAACCGAGGCACCGTAGTAGGCCAATTCAATGGCATCGTTGTAGGTCAGTTCAGAAATCAGCACGGCATGGTCAAATTTCTTGGGGTCGGCATTCATAACACCGGCCACGTCTTTCCAAATGGTGATGGATTCGGCGCCCATGATGCTCCCAAAAATGGCAGCGCTATAGTCAGATCCTTCCCGTCCAAGTGTAGTGGTCTCGCCGGAAAAGCCTCGTCCAATGAATCCTTGTGTTATTACCAGGTTTTTCTTGGCGATGGGCAGCAATCGATTGGTGATGATTTTCTCAGTTTCTGTCCATTGTACCCGGGCATCACGGTGACGACTATCGGTTTGAATAAAATTCCGAGCATCTACCCATTGGTTGTTGATTTTTTGCGATAACAAGTAGTTGCTGACGATTTTTGTGGCCATTAATTCGCCATAACCGATGATTTGGTCGTATAAAAAGTCGTAATCTTCCTGCAAATTGGGGTTGTCTACAAAACATTCGAGCTCCAAATAAAGATTTCGTATGTCGCTCACACCCACCAAATCATCCTCCCCGAAAAGGTCTTTTAGGATGCCATCGTGGAATTCAAAAACGGTTTTTAGGGCTGAATGCGCCTCTCCGGTATTGTGAAAGCAATGGTGGATGACCTGCTCTAACGCATTGGTTGTCTTTCCCATAGCGCTAATTACCACCAGTAAATTATCGTGGCTGTGGCTTTGGATGATTTGGGCCACATTTTTAACACCTTGGGCATGTTGTACGGATGCGCCGCCGAACTTGAATATTTTCATTGCAGGAGAGGGAAGACGGTTAATTGAGGTTTTTGTTGTTGTTTTGCAAAATAAATACCAATTGTCCTTATTCTTTATATGTCGTATTCTAAAGTTATCACCCTCGAACAATACATTGTAGACCAACAAGCTCTTTACAAAGATGCCCAGGGTTCTCTGAGTAAGATTTTCCGCTCTTTGGAGTTGGCTGCAAAGATGGTGAATCGCGATGTTCGTAAGGCGGGATTGATCGATATTTTGGGAAATCAAGGGTCAACCAACATTCAGGGCGAAGAGCAGAAGAAGTTGGATGTAATTGCAAACGATATTTTCATCGCATCGTTAAGCAGAAGTGGAGAGGTTTGTATGATCATTTCTGAGGAGAACGACGATGTTTTTTACGTTGAAGGTGCAGAAAATGAGAAATATATCGTGGCGATGGATCCTTTGGATGGTAGTTCCAACATCGATGTTAACGCAAGCATTGGTACCATTTTTAGTATTTACAGTCGCAAGAATCCAATGGCCAAGCCAACGATCGACGATTGTTTGCAAAAGGGCAAGCACCAGGTGGCTGCCGGTTATTTTATCTATGGTTCAAGCACCATGTTGGTGTATTCTACCGGTGTTGGCGTGAATGGGTTTACCTTAGACGATAGCATTCAGGAGTTTTGTTTGAGTCATCCCAACATTCAAACCCCTGCTGATGGAAAGATTTTTAGCGTTAACGAGGGCAATTTGGAGGATTTTCCTCAAGGGGTCCAAGATTACATTTCGTTTTGCAAGGCGAAGGATAAGGCAACGAGCCGACCATATTCAGCGCGATACATTGGTTCTTTGATTGCAGATTTTCACCGTAACTTGCTCAAAGGGGGGATTTTTATTTATCCGCCGACGGAGAAAGCCCCCAACGGCAAATTGCGTTTGATGTATGAGTGCAATACCATGGCGTTCTTGGTAGAGCAAGCGGGTGGTGCAGCAAGTACAGGTACCGAGCGTGTGTTGGATGTTAAACCCACCGAGCTGCATCAGCGCGTTCCGATGTTTGTTGGATCCAAAAACATGGTGGATTTGGCTGTGGCGATGCTCAACGAAGAAGTCGCTACTGCGGTTCTTGCATAATCATTTGTAAGATTTCCAGCGATTGGATGGTTTTGCCCGGAATTACGTGGGTTTCTATGTAGTCGACCAGTTTGTTCACCAGCACTCTACGCACTTTTGCAGGGGCACTGTTGATTTCCCCCGAAACAATTTTGGCCAATATTTCGCAGGCATCCGGCTCTATGGTGTTGGATGGGATACTCCGTGAGGTAGCCACACTGCCCGATAATATATCCAGTCCGATGGCGATACTCTCGGCATTCAACTGCAGTCCATGGCCGGTGACTTCACAAAATTCATACAAGAAAAGAATGGGTAAGATGGGCAGTTCTTTGCACCCATCATTGAGCTTTTGAAAGGTGTTTTTGGCGCTGTGAAACAACAATTCTTCGGGTTGCTCTTCATGCAAGACGTGGCTCAAAAGTTCTAGGAAAAACCATCGCACTTGGTCGTGAATGGGGAAGTGGCTATAGCCCCACCCGGAGACCAAAGAAACTTCCTTGGCCCTCATCATGCCTTTGTTTTGTTTGTGGAAAACGACTTCAATGAGGGTGCCTGGCTGAAACAACGAATTTTTGTTGTGTTTGCCGTGCAATCCTTGAATCAGGAAGGGAAGTAGTCCGAATTCACGCGTAAACAACTTCACCACCGCCGAATGATCGGTGTAGGGTGTGCGTTTAACAACAATGGCTTCGGTTTTTACCAGCATCAGTCAACCCAATCGGCCAGAAACAAATTGGTGTCGCGTGTGCCGTGATTGTTGCGGTTAGAACTGAAAATCAACTGCTTGCCGTTGGGTGAGAACATCGGGAATGCATTGAACATGCTTTCATTGGTGATGCGCTCCAATCCAGTGCCATCTTCGTTGATCATGTACAACTGAAAATCGTACCCGCGCTTGCTATGGTGATTGCTAGAAAAGATGATCTTCTTGCCACTGGGATGGTAGAACGGCGCCCAGTTGGCTTTACCCAATTGGGTCACTTGTTTCAAATCACTGCCATCTACGTTGCAAGTATAAATCTCCATGTTGGTGGGTTCTACCAAGCCGCGACTCAATAAATCTTTGTACTTCGTGATTTCTTCCTCAGTTTGGGGTCTGCTTGCGCGGAAAACCAATTTCTTGGAATCGGGAGAGAAAAATGCTCCCCCGTCATAGCCCAAGCCAGTGGTGATTTGTCGTTGATTTCCACCATCGATATCCATGATCCACAATTCCAAGTCTCCTGATCGAGTGCTGGTAAAAACGATGGATTTGCCGTCGGGCGATACGGTACCTTCAGCATCGTATCCGGGTGCGTTGGTGAGTTTTTGGGTGATATTTCCCGTTAAATCGGCCACATAGATATCGAAATCGGGATAAATGGCCCAAACGTATTTGCCATTTGATTCGGGGTTTGGCGGACATGCACTATCTCCTTCATGCGTGCTTGCATATAGGATGTGTTTGTTGTCGGGCATAAAATACGAACATGTAGTTCTTCCCAATCCGGTACTCACCATGGTACTTTTGCGGGTGGTGTCTTCGCCCATCTTTTTTACAGGCGATGTAAATATCTGGTCGCACTGCACGCCCCACTGCTTAAAATTGCTCTGGAAGGTAATGGCCTTGCTATCAAAGCTCCAGTAGGCCTCGGCATTGTCGCCACCGAAAGTCAACTGTCGTAAATTTTTAAGGTGGGTTTCGGGCGCGTTTGGCGTTGCAGCGGCCGCGTGATTGTGGTTTTCGTGTTGGGCCACCAACGCGGGTGCAAAGGTGGCCAACGACAAGATTAATAGTATGTTTTTCACGGTAAATTCGGTTCGATTTCTATTGGCGGGAGGTATGATTTTCCTCGCCCTTTGATTTGGGTTAGTAAGGTACGGATACGCGATTTTCTGATGGCCATTTTTTCTTCAGCGTGGCCTTCGTGGCTGGTCATTCGGGTCATGCGTTTTTGCAATTGGTGTAACTTGTGGAACCACTTGCCTTTGTCATTTTTCTTGTTGCTCATGATGATGATTTTTTAAGGTTAGACATCGCATCGGAAAACCGATTTGTTGAATGCAAATTATTCAAAAAATCGAGAATTAAAAATGACATTACACCAAGTCAACAAAAAAACCGAGGAAAGGTTAGTTCAAAATTTCCCAAGCCATTTTGGGATAGCCTTTTATCCCTTGGTCATTGTAAAAATCCACAAATTTCATTTTGATCAACGCATCGCTCGTTTTTAGCAAGTAAACGCGGTTTGGCACCATGGTATAGCGCTCAGCCGCTTGGTCGTACTGTTTCCAATCATACCCAATTTCGTCCTGTTTTCGACTAAAGGTTGCCGCCAACGCCGTTGTTTTATCGATGGCATCAAAGTTTACTTTGTCGAGCTGCGCCACTTGCACTTTTTTCGGGTTGATGAGCACACCACGAATCACGTAGGGGTAAAGAACACCGTTTGCATCAGGTACGCTTTCCTTGTAGGTAGTGAACAAAATATCCCACTGGTGATTGTCCATGGGCTCATTTTCTACCACGCGATGCTCCAAGAAATGATAATAAACAAAATTCTTGTTGGGGTTAATGGCGATGGTTTCGGTGCGATCCAAAGTCTTTTGGTTTAACAATCCGTATGCGATGCTGTAGGATATGCCAGGTTTGAAATCGGTGATTTGCAATTGTACATAGCGGGTGCTGTCCTTGATTTTATCGCCCAAGTCAATCACATAAGCTAAGGCCGCGCATCGCCAAGTGGAACCATCGCGCCAAAAAGCATTCAAAAATGCAGAAGAATCGACATCGCCGTTTGGATGATCAAACATCCATTTGGCCTTTTTTAAACTGTCGGGGGTAATTTTTCCTACGCTGCTGAGCGAGAATCTGGCCACAGAAAAACTGGCACTGATGCCGCCATTGATGCAAAGGCGAGGGGTATTGGCGTCACAAGAAAATCCGATATGCCAAAGGCCGAAGGCATTGGTTTCGGTTCGTTGATTGGCAAAGTCATACCACAACTGACTTGCATAAGTTTCTCCCATGGCGAACGTTTGAGATTGCACGCCCACCGATGTTTTGGGCTGGGGATAGAGCTTTTCTGGCTTTTCGCAAGCGGTGATGGTCAGCAATGTGACAAAGAGTAAATAAATGATGCGCTGCTGTTTCATCGGTCTTATCGCATTGAAATGATTAGGGACGCAAAAATAGCCCGTCCGGGTGAAATGTTCAGGGTGCCGCCACTGCCATGGATGCCGCCTGTTTGTGCACCAACGCGCTGGGTGAC
>JAHEMG010000045.1:6445-12692 GCA_024643755.1 Flavobacteriales bacterium
CTTTTGTAAATTTGGTTTGCAACGACGGAATGATGGGGGTGAATTTAAGATTCGGTGTTTCTTTCAGAATGGCCTCACCAAATCGGCTGTTAAAATTTACCCGAAGACTTGGTTGAATCAGTATGAAATTGTTGATTTTGTAATCGGATTGTACAAAAAGCCCGAGGTCTGTAATATTTCGGTTGGTGCCGATTCGTGCGGTATTGAGGTATTCTCGGTTTGCATCATATCCCCACAGCATGCTGTTTGTGTTTTTTGTTTTTGAGGCCTGCGCATTGTTGTATGCTTCAAAAAATCCCCGTGCATTGAAAATATGGTTGGTGGTGGTATCGGTTTCTCCAATGTAGGAGGGTGTTTCATCGCCAGTGACCAAATTGCGGCGGGTGATGACATTGTATCGGTTGAAGCCATTCCAACTGTTGTTGAATTTCGCAGAGACTATTTTGTTTCCAACGGTAAAGCGTGTTTGCGCTTGCCAAGCAATGTCGGCCCGTTGGGTTGTGAACCGGTTGTTGTAACCTGTTACGCTGATCAAATTGTATTCGGCGTTGCTTCGATCCAGCATCGATTCATGGAAATAATTACCGCGCAACAAATGTTGCGTTTTGGTGTTTTGAAAACGATAATTGAGACCGCCGTACACTTTGGTTTTGGGCTTCCAGTCATACACGCGACTGGATGTATCCAGGTCCATTCCACCAAAGAAATGTCGGCCCGCATTCAGTTGTAGTCCTGCCCGATGTTGCGATGCGGGAAATGTCATGTCGGCATCGAAATTGGTATTGTTAACGCCATCGACATAGGATTTTACGTTGGCATTGGATTTTCCGGTAAACGCCTTTTTGGTGATAATGTTAATTACACCGCCAATGGCATCGGAGCCAAACAAAACGCTCATCGGTCCTTCAATGATTTCGATTTGTTCGATTTGATTTGCCGGAATTTGTGAAATGTCGATGTTGCCATTGAGTCGACCGCCCATAGGGGCTCCATTCACGAGGATTTTGATCGACTGTCCACTAAGGCCTTGCAGGTTAATGCCTGTGCCCAGTTGTGCATCTTGGGAAATGAGAATGCCCGATTGATTTTGCAACACATCGGCCAAGTTTTGTGCGCCCATTTCAACAATGGTTTTGGCTTGGATGATGCGGATATTTTGGGTAGCGCCACTGACGGGGCTAGGCCTGGTAGAGCATGTTGCAACACTCACCTCACCAATCGTTTCGATTTCGATGAGGCTGTCTTGGGACTGGCCCAAAACAGAGAGGGGCAAAACAAACACCAACCAGGCGAAGCCGCGCAGCATCTATAGAAAATTATTGTTTGATAAAAGGCAAGCTGGCTTTGTCGCTACCCGCCACTACGTTCAAATAGTATTGTCCGGCAGGCAAATCTTGAATGTTCAATTTTGCACTTGATCCAGCTTGAAACGCTACGGTTTGTTCGCGCAGGATTTGGCCATTCACGGTGATGATTTGCAATTGCGCTTCTTGGTTCAATTGTGGGATCCAAACCAACAAGTCGTTTTGTACTGGGTTGGGGAACAATTTCGCCTCAATGTTCATGTGCTTCAATTTTGCGGAAGCAGTGGGGATGAGGGCCAATTTACGGAACTGACTTTCGCCGCGTGATGAGCCCGTGAAACCAGAGAATGAAAGCACATAATAAGCAGTGTCGCCTTTGCCAGCAATACTACGTACACTTTCTACCACGTAATTCCATTCTGTTTGGATTGTCCATTTGCCGGTGGTGTTGTCGAATGATTTCCAATCGCCACCAATTTTGGTGAGGTCTTTGTTCAATTCGGCCGGTGTGCCGGGAATTTTTACGCCAGCAATGGCTTGTGCTGGACTACCTGCAATCATATTCCAATTGTAGTCGGTGACTTTGGCTACGCGGGTGCCACGTTTGCTTTCCACGCCCATGGTGGGATACATCACGGGAGCGCCGCCGCCTGGAGGAGTTGTGGGAGCGTAGTAGCGGGTGAACAGCAAATCCCAATCCTCGCGAGCGGGTTCTGGGAACACATCGCCAGTGCCGAAATTGTAGTATTTGTAGCTTTTGCCGGTGGCACTGCTTTGTGCCAGGGTATCGGTTTTATCTGCTGTGCCATCAACCATCGCCGAGCGGAAAATGAAATCGCCGTTGGGGTTTTGTTTGATGGGCATGAATTTGATGAACGATTTGCCACTGCCAACTCCAGGGTGAGAAACCACAAACAGGTAGAGAGAATCGCCTGTTACCTCTTTGGTGGTTGGATCATACACCCCCCAGCTGAAATCCCACATATTGCCAGGATTTACAGATTGGTTGAGTGCGCCGTTTTCATGTACGTGAATGTCGTTGTAGAATTTCTTCCAGCTCGCCCAACCGGTGGTATCTAACTGAGAAAATTGTGAATTGTCGCCTTTTGGGTAGGCAAATACTTCCACCCCAGCCATGTGATTAACACGGATGCAGTTGTCGCGCGATACGGTGGTGTGTGAAAAATGCCATTGGTCTATTGGGCTAGATGCTTCTGCGCCTGTTCTGATGTTGTAATAAACCGCATTGCTGTAACCAGCACCCATCGCTACTGAGTCGGAAATGACAGTTTGCGCTTCGATGGGATTGCTACACATTGTTGCAATCACGGTGCCTAGAATCAAATGTGCTTTTTTCATGTTTTTTGGTGATGCAAAATTACCCCTACTGCATCGGGAAGGGTGCGTGGGAATTGTAAGGATTTGGTCATAAGAATGTCAGGAAGCGATGAAATTCCCTTTTTCAAGTCACCCGTTTCCGCCCTAACTTTGTTGCTTGTAAACGCGCAGTGCATGGCCAAGATTAAAATAGATTTATCGGGAAAAGTAGCAAAGCCCCAAGTGGTGGTGGGCATTGATTTGGGTACAACCAACAGTTTGGTGGCCTGGGTGAATCCATCTACCGGCAATGCTGAGGTGATCGCCGATGAGTTGGGGGCCTTGGTGCCATCGGTGATCGGGTTGATGCCTGGCGGTAGCGCCCAAGTAGGGGTGTTGGCCAAAGGTGGATTGGTCACCGCTCCTGAGCGGACCATTTTTAGTGTGAAGCGATTGCTCGGACGCAGTTACAAAGACATCGCTGATTTTCAGCGTTACCTGGGTTATCGCATCATTGATGAAGATAATGAATCGATGGTGAAGATTGAGGTTGATGGCAAATATTACAATCCCATTGAACTGAGTGCTATCATTCTGAAAGCCCTGAAAGAAAAAGCGGAGCGGGCGTTGAATGTCGAAGTCGTCCAAGCGGTGGTTACGGTGCCGGCGTATTTTAATGATGCGCAGCGACAGGCCACAAGGGATGCTGGTAAACTTGCAGGGTTGGAAATTTTGCGCATTGTCAACGAGCCAACAGCGGCCAGTTTGAGTTATGGGTTGGGATTGAATCGCGAGGAAGTGGAAACGGTGTTGGTGTATGATTTGGGCGGTGGCACATTTGATGTGTCGATTTTGCAAATAGAAGATGGTGTATTTGATGTCCTGGCAACCAAAGGCGATACGGCTTTGGGGGGCGATGACATAGATCGGTCGGTGATGTCGATGTGGCAGCAGGCCTATCCCGCGTTGAACCAGGTTGTTTTGGCTGGTGACATTCAGCGTTTGCGATTGGTGGCCGAAGCCGCGAAAATTGCGCTGAGTGGAAATCCAACAGAAACATTTACCCATGATTTTGCCTTGGGCGATGGCTTATCTGTACTACTTTCATTGGATTATACGGGTTTGCAGGCGGCCGCAAAGGAACTCTTGCTCAAAACCGAAAATTGCATTGCGGCCGCCCTACGCGATGCCTCCCTGAAACCATCCCAAATACAAGCCGTTGTGATGGTGGGTGGCTCTACCCGTTACCCCCAAGTGAAAGCCCTGTTGGAGGAAAAATTCCCCCACGTTGCCGTTAATAATACCCTCAACCCCGATGAAGTGGTGGCCCTAGGTGCCGCCATCGAAGCCGATGTGCTGGCCGGAAATCGCAAAGACATTCTGCTGCTAGATGTAACCCCGCTGAGTCTGGGTATCGAAACGGCTGGTGGTCTGATGGACGTCCTCATACCCCGAAACAACAAAATTCCCTGCAGGGTAGGACGGGAATATACTACGTCGGTAGACGGACAAGTGAACCTCAAAATCAGCGTCTTTCAAGGAGAGCGTGAATTGGTGGCGCAGAACCGTAAACTCGGCGAATTTATCCTCAAAGATATCCCTGCCATGCCTGCCGGCTTCCCCAAAATTGAGGTCGCCTTCGCCTTGGATGCCGATGGCCTGTTAAAAGTCTCTGCCAAAGAATTGCGCAGCGGTGTAACCCAGCAAATTGATATCAAACCGCAATACGGACTTACCGATGAACAAGTAGAAGCCATGCTTATGGCGGGTTTTCAGCATGCCCAAGAAGATGTTACCGCGCGGTTGCATCAGGAAGCGATCAATGAAGGACATCAACTGGTCTATCTGGCAAAGCGCTTCATCGAAAAGAATGCCAACTTGCTCAATGAAGACGAAATGGAAGGTACGAAACAACGAATTTCTGCGTTGGAGTGTCTATTGGCAGAACGCGGCGAGAAAGATGCCATCCTACAAGCGGTCACTGCACTGAACGATTATACCCGTCCATTCGCAGAACGCCTCATGGATGTAGCGGTTTCAGCTGCACTCAAAGGCAAAGAAATATAACCATGCAACCCAAACACCTATTTTACACCGCCATCGTATTGCTGAGCGCCAACCGCAGTGCTGCTCAAGCTGTGTCAGAGTTGGATTATGAAGGTCGACAGAATTACGGCCTCAAAATGGGTTTGGGTATTAATTCAATGTACGGTGGTAAATTGCAAAATCCACGCCCAACCATTGGTTTTATGGCGGGTCTATATATCCACTCAAATCCCGAGAAGAAACGCTCTCCTTGGGGATATCAGTCGGGAATCGACCTCAGAATGCGCGGCAGCAATTTTGCCAATGCCCGCTCCACCGATACGGCCGTCAACCGTGCCTACACCAAAATTAGCATCATGAGTTTGGATGTGCCGCTGTTGGTGAATTATCGACTATCAAAGCAGCGCGACAAAGAAATCAAACAGTTGCAAGGCGGACTTCAGTTGGCCTATAATTTCAATTCTGTATTGTATGTGGGTCCCGAAAAACGTCCACTAGCTACAGCGCTTAATACCTACAATTCAATCAAAGAGTGGGATCGGTTGCCGATTAAACTGTACGATCTCCAGGCCGTTCTGGGGTATCAATACCGCGGAGAAACCTTGGGCTACTCTGTGTCAATGAAGATGGGTTTGTTAAATCTGAACGACAATTTTGTGTTGAATGGTTTGGTGGATGCAGATGGTGACGGACAGGAAGACGACTTGGTTGAATTAATTTCACCCACCACAGATCCGTTGAAGGAAAAGCCAGGCACCCCCCAAATGATTGGTACCTGGAGTATCGAGTTTGCCCTCGTTTTTTAAGCCAACAAGGTTTTCGTACCTTTGCAGTACCGTTTCCCAAATGTCAACCGTTGCCTTTTATACCCTTGGGTGCAAACTCAATTTTGCCGAGAGCAGTGCCATTGGGCAACAACTGTCGAAAGCGGGTTTTGAGAAGCGGGAATTTCAAGAAGGGGCCGATTTGTATGTGATTAACACTTGCAGTGTTACCGATCACGCTGATCGCAAATGCAAGAAAGTGGTTCGCGAAGCACTGAAGCAAAATCCCCAGGCCTATGTCGTTGTGATTGGTTGCTATGCCCAGTTAAAGCCCCAAGAGATCGCACAGATCCCAGGCGTGGATATGGTGTTGGGCGCGGCGGAGAAGTTTCAACTTATCGATCATTTGCATACCTTGGTGAAAGAGCCCAAAACGTTGGTTCACAATGCACCCATCAAAGAGGTGAATACCTTTGTGCCTGGCTATAGCGTTGGCGATCGCACCCGTATTTTCCTCAAAGTGCAGGATGGCTGCGATTATTTCTGTAGTTTTTGTACCATTCCATTGGCCCGCGGAAAAAGCAGGAGCGCCAACGTGGTAGATACCCTAAAACTGGTGGAAGAAGCCGCTCAGCAGGGTGCCAAAGAAATCGTGCTCACGGGTGTTAACCTGGGCGACTTTGGCGTAGAGCATGAGCAATCATTTTTTGACTTGGTGAAAGCCATCGATGAGGTGGAGGGGGTTGATCGATACCGGATTAGCAGCATCGAACCCAATTTGCTCACCGATGAAATCATCGAATTTGTATCGCAAAG
>JAHEMG010000202.1 GCA_024643755.1 Flavobacteriales bacterium
TGATGTTGGCGTTTGTGCCGATGTCGCTGGTGCATGTCTTTGGGACGTATGTCACGGCGGCGGGTCAGATGCGCTGGTTGGCAAAATTGGCCTTGGTGTGTGTGGTGATCAACGTGGCCTTTAATTATTCTGAGATTCCTAAGGTAGGCGCATTGGCCGCCGCCGTGGGATGTCTGCTTACCCAGTGGGTGTTTGCGCTAACCTGTGTGGTCAAAACCCATCGTTTGGGCGGCTATGTGTGGCATTGGAAACAGGCCGATGGCTTGTTCATCACGCTGGTGGGCGGTGTATTGTCGTTCGGTTTCATGAAAACCGGCATCGGCGCCGACGGGTTTGCAGGATTGGTTTGGGCCGGATTGGCTTATGCCGTTGCCGTGGGCGGATACTTGTTCCACGGGGAGTTGCTGGGGTTTGTGTCGAAAAAATAACGTTGAATGTGACGCAGGTCACAATAGTATTCATGTATTTTATTTCATCTTGCAATCGTTGGATTTGCCCCAACCTATAAAACATGAAAAATCATCATCAAATCGTTATTGTGGGCGGTGGTAACGCCGGTATTTCGGTGGCATCGCAGCTGCTGCGTAAGAACAAGTCGTTGGACATCGCCATTGTGGATCCGAGCGATAAGCACTACTATCAGCCCGCGTGGACATTGGTGGGATCGGGTATTTTTGATATTCGTGATACCGAGCGCACAGAATCGTCGGTAATGCCCAAAGGGGTGACGTGGGTGAAATGGCGTGTGGCGGGGTTTGATCCCCAGGGCAATAAACTATTGCTAGAAGGGGGTGAAACCTTGGGTTATGATTATTTGGTGGTGGCACCGGGTATTCAATTGAACTGGCATGAGATTGCCGGACTCAAGGAAACCCTTGGAAAGAATGGTGTTTGCAGCAATTATAGTTTTGAAACGGCGCCGTATACGTTTGAGTGCATAAAGCAATTCAAGGGTGGCAACGCTATTTTTCACAATCCGCATACACCGGTAAAATGCGGCGGGGCACCCCACAAAATCATGTACATGGCCACCGATTATTTCCGGAAGCATGGTTTGTTGGATAAAGTGAATGTGGCCTATTGGAGTGGCGGCGGAAAATTGTTTGCCGTGCCGAAATACGAAAAAACCCTGCTCGAAGTCGTCCAACGCGGGAACATCAACCTCAATTTTAACGTGAAACTCACAGCCATTGATGGTGAAAAGAAAATCGCCACGTTTGTGGGTATTGGCGCTGATAACAAAGACCAAGTAACAGAAGTTCCGTTCGATATGATTCATGTAACACCCCCGCAAAGCGCTCCCGATTTTGTGAGTAAAAGTCCGTTGGCCAACGCCGCGGGTTGGGTCGAAGTTGACCAGTATACTTTGCAACATCCGCGATTCGCCAATGTATTTACATTGGGTGATGGCGCTGGTTTGCCCACTTCGAAAACCGGTGCGGCCATCCGCAAACAAGCCCCTGTGTTGGTGGCAAATTTGTTGAGATTTATGACGGGTAAACCGTTGGCAGCCAAGTACAATGGCTATTCAAGCTGTCCGATCGTCACTGGCTACGGTAAATTGGTGATGGCGGAATTCGATTATACAAATACGCCCACGGAGACTTTTCCGTTCGATCAAAGCAAAGAGCGCTGGAGCATGTTTGCCCTGAAGCGGTATTTGCTACCTTGGTTGTATTGGAATCAAATCCTTCCTGGAAAAATGTAATTGTACCCGTTTTGATGTGGGCGGCTGTATTTTGGATTATGGTCGCTGCTTAGCAGCAAGGTTCGGCGTAGAGTGGAAATCCTTTCATCAAATCCATGACGCGGATTTTGACCTGCTCAAGCACTTCGGTATCATTGTGATGGGTTAGCGCTGTGTCGATTAGCTCGGCAATCAAAGGCATGTGATCTGCTTTGAGTCCGCGAGAAGTAATTGCGGGCGTGCCGAGGCGGATGCCTGAGGTAACGAACGGACTTCTGGTCTCGAAGGGAACCGCGTTTTTGTTGATGGTGATGTGGCATTTGACCAGGGTGTCCTCCGCGATTTTCCCGGTGAGGGTATCGCTTTTGGTTCTCAGGTCGATCAGCATCATGTGATTCTCTGTACCCCCTGAAATCACAGAATATCCTTTGTCTACCATGGCTTTTGCCAGGGCTTGGGCATTGCTCATGACTTGTTTGCAATAGTCGGCAAATTCATCGGTGAGGGCTTCACCGAAGGCCACGGCTTTGGCGGCGATGACGTGTTCTAACGGTCCGCCCTGAGTGCCCGGGAAAACGGCACCATCGAGGATGGCACTCATCATTTTGATATCGCCTTTGGGTGTGGTCAAACCCCAAGGATTGGGGAAATCGGCACCCATCATGATTACACCGCCCCTGGGTCCACGCAGTGTTTTGTGGGTGGTGGAGGTAACGATATGACAGTGGGGAATGGGGTTATTGAGGAATCCCTTGGCGATAAGGCCTGAGGGGTGGGAAATATCGGCCAGCAACAGGGCGCCTACTTCGTCGGCAATGGCGCGAAGGCGGGCATAATCC
>JAHEMG010000205.1 GCA_024643755.1 Flavobacteriales bacterium
GTGGGCTTGATAAAAAAACAAAAAATTATTCGCGATACCATCACTGAGACATCAAATTTACTGCGTTATAATACGATACTTCGGCCATACTAAATAAACGTGCTACAATAATCCCATTATTGCGGCTAGGTGCCGTTTTCCCCAAAATCGCATTGTTCTAAACTAGCGTTTTCAGAGTGATGACCGATGAACATCCAACTTCGATTGTATAATTCCCAGGAATGGGGCATGAAATCAACAAGTCGCATCTAACCTAGTTCGAAAAATGGGCTACTTACAATGTACTATGGAGGAGATTGCCCGTCGTTATTTGTATTGGCACACCTCTGGGTGAGTCTCTGTCCATAAAATCGCATCGATTCAAAATGCTCTATTTGTGGCGCTTGAGACAATCAATACTGTAGATGAGGATGTTTGAATTTTACTTATAATGATTGGGAAATTCCTATGTTGAAATTCAAAGAGCGATTGTAAAGGGGGATGGACCGGGTATCGCCCTGCATGTTGCCTTGACCATGGTTGTAGCGGAATCCGAGCGAAATATTGGCGTTGTTTCCGATCGGGACTTCCACCCCTAGGCCTCCACAAAATCCATAATCGAACTGACTCCTGAATTGTGTGAGGTCTTCCATCATGAAGGTGATGCCTTCACTGGTCGACTGTCGCTGGGTAGACGTTGCTCGTGTTAAATATCCTCCAAAGGCGCCGGCATCAATGAAAAGTTTGGCGCTTTTACCAAATTGGGCTCTTATTAGAAGGGGGGCGGTGATATAGTTGTTTGTCACACTTACGTTCATGGATCCTATTGTAACGCCATTGGCATCGGTCATTGGGAAGGCGCCACGATAGCCCCCTTTGCGTTCGTAGTTTACTTGTGTCCTCACGGATATCCATTGGTCTGCATTGTATTGAATGGAGAATCCCGCGCCATATCCCACCGAGGGAGTGAATAGAAAATCAACGTTTTGACTGTGGATCGTTGTTAGAGAAGGTCCCGCTTCACCTCCCATTTGCCATTTGCTTGTTTGGGCATTTGCTGCTATCGCGGCGAAGATTGCGAACAGTCCGAGTGTGTATTTTTGAAAGCTTTTCATCTTGGTTCCTAGTTGGGTAACTCACCGAAATTAACGGGTGAAAATTTGAAATTATGTGTTGCGCAGCTAGTTTTCGATGAATTTTTATGAATGTAAACGAATTATGCTGCCGATTTCGTTAAGGGTTTATGGAAAATTTGCAACGTACTGCGATTGCTTTAGTTATCACAGCTTTTATTTCTTGTGACAGGAATGTCGGAAATAGCAAGGTATCCGTATGCAAAGCCGTTTGATGTGATTTTTTCAGAGCGATTTAATAATAAAAATGTCGCTAGTGCTCACGGTGCTGAGCATATTCTTGCCCTTTGTATATATGAAAATTGGTCCGATGGGATACCGCTACTATGGTCCAAACGTGCCTGATATTTACATCTTTGGCGGATACATTTTTGGAAAAGACACCTCGTTTTGGGGAATCAGCTTTGCATACAAAATCCAATTGGGATTAATTCTGTTGATTGCCTATAACCAATGGCGATATCTAAATGCCAAAAGGGTCAAGTTTTTGATTATCAACACCACGATTTTGTTGTTCTTCCCGATTTGGCTTGAGACCTATGTAGGTGGGGTTGTATGCAATAGCGATGGTGCCGATCTTACCGTTTATTGGTGTTCGATGCCAGGAATATGGGTTTGGGGCATGGTCCTCGCGCTGCATGCTGCGATTCTGCTTGCGAGTTTCAGGAAATCGGTTTGAGAGGACGCCGTAATTGGCGCCATTTTGGATTCTGCTATATATGACACTCCCAAAGTGTGCAGCCCAATTGATTTAGGAAGCGGGTTGGCCAAGGTGTGTTGGGTTGCTCGGTTTGATGTGCGTATTGGATTTGGTATAAATCGCACAAGTGCTTGAAATCGTAATTGTGGGGTGTTTCAATCAATGGCATGAGCGATGGGACGTCCTTCGGACCGCCAATCCAGTTGAAAATTTGTCCGCCACGGTTGTTTAAAACCACAATGCTTAAATTGTTAGGCAGTTGGTTGGTCCACAGCGCATGCGCATCGTAAATCGCAGAAACATCGCCCAGAATGGCCACACAATGCGTATCGGGATTGGCCATCGCATAGCCCACGGCCGTGCTCAAAGACCCATCAATGCCCGAAGTGCCTCGGTTGGCGAAAATCTGTGCGTTGGACGGGTTGGACCAGGAGGCGTATCGAATGCTCATGGAATTGCCCAATTGGATGGTGAATCGCGCATCGCAACTGCTCAGCAGGTCGTTCACAACGGCAAATTCGCGCTGATATACTTCGCCCGCAGTAGGAGGCAGTCCATCGCCCAATTGGGAAAGGGACTCGCTGATCCATTGCTGCCAGCTGTTGAGGTAGTTTGTGGCGGATGATGACCCCTGCAAGGCCTGATCCAAAGCGAAAAGGGCATCTACCTCGTGGTGTTGCAAATGATCGGGATGGGTATGAAATGGATCGCCG
>JAHEMG010000206.1 GCA_024643755.1 Flavobacteriales bacterium
CACCTCCTCAAACCGATTCCGGTAAGTAGAAATCACAAATTCATACCAAGAGCGATACTCCTTCATCCACTCATTCATCGTTTGTACAGGGAACATAATCAACTTGGTCGACTCAGTAGCAATGGCTGTAATTTGACTGCTCTCCATCCTCGCTGCACAACTCATTGAAACCGCGCATGCTTGTCCGGGCGTTAAATAATAAAGAAAAAACTCCGACCCATCATCGCTCTCACGGTAAACCTTCACCCTACCCTCCAACACCAACACCGTACTCGGCATAAACTGTCCAGTGCGGATAATGGCCTCATTAGCGCCGTAGGTTTTTACCATACTGTGATCAATCAACGATTCAATCAAATTGGGCTCAAAGTGGGCAAATACCTCTCGGATGCGTTCAATGTTACTAACCTCTGCGTCTGGCATATCTGTGGATTTCTTACTCAAAGAACGGGATTTTCGCAGAATACACCGACCTTTGCAGTGATTTATGATTAAAACCGGACTGTTTTTAGACCTCACGTTTCATCACGACACCCCCCAAGGATGGTACTTGGTGGATGACTTGGGCGTTGAGGTATTGTTGCCCAACAAATACTGTCCGGCCGAAGCCGTTGAAGGCGATATCATCAATGTATTCATTTACAGGGATTCCGAGGATCGATTAACCGCCACCACCCGGGTGCCCAAAATCGAATTCAATGAATTTGCTTGTCTGGAAGTGGTTGCCACCACCCCTGTGGGTGCTTTTTTGGATTGGGGCATGGAAAAAGACCTTTTCGTTCCATTCAAAGAGCAACACCGCAAATTGGTTGAGGGTGAACATGCCGTGGTATACTTATATCGCGATGAGGTCACCGACCGTTTGCTCGCGAGCGCCAAAGTGTCTAAATGGCTGGAGAAGAATGAGGTCCCACTGAGCTTCAACGCTGAAGTAGACTTGCTTTGCTTTGAAGAAACAGAAATTGGATTCAGAATGGTGGTCAACCAAAAATTCCAAGGAATGGTGTTCAAAAACGAGACATTCAGGCCCATTGAAGTCGGCGATTCTTTGAAAGGCTATGTGCGACAAATCAGAGACACAGGCAGCATCGACCTATCCCTCACCCCCATTGGCCGAAAGAAAGTGGGTGGTCTGGCAGAAGTTATTCTCAATGCCATTGAGGCAGAAGGTGGTTTCTTGCCGATGACCGACAAAACAGCCCCTGAAATCATTCAAGCCCGTTTCGGCATGAGCAAAAAAGCCTTCAAGGAAGCCATCGGAACGCTCTACAAAAATCGCGACATCCTCTTAGAAGAAAAGGGCATTCGCAAAGCCCCTTAAACACCTACAGACCGGTGGGTATCCCACTCAGACAGTACATGTAGCGCCTTAAAAACCGTGTCGATACCCTTCACCGTAACGATTAGGGCTTTATCGGTTTGTTTTACACTGAATTTATTGGGATTGCTAGCCACGAAACCCATAATTGCCACAAAGCTATCGCTATGATAAACAGCGGCATTGGGATCGCCCGGAAAATAACAGCGCATGCCCCCATTTCCCAGTGAAATTTTCTCCATCCCCAACTGCTTTCCAGACCATTTCAATCGCACCGTATCGAGCAAAGCGATAACCGTTTGGGGAATCTTACCAAAGCGATCTTTCAAATTGCTGCTAAAACGTTGCAAATCGAGCTCCGTGTTGATGCCCGACAGCTCACTGTACAGGGCCAATCTTTCTGCGGTTTGCGTCACGTAATCGGATGGAATGAGCATTTCAAATTGGGTATCGACCTGACAGTCGCGACTGCTGATATCCTCTGGCTGATCAAACAACGCATCAAATTCTTCGTGTTTGAGTTCGCGAACCGCTTCGTCTAGGATCTTGTGATACATATCAAACCCCATCTCGCTGATGAATCCTGACTGCTCACCACCAAGCAAATTCCCGGCCCCTCTTATGTCCAAATCGCGCATCGCCACTTGAAAACCACTGCCCAGGTCACTGTATTCTTCCAAGGTGCGCAAGCGCTTTCGAGCATCTTCGCTCAGCACAGACACCGGCGGCGACAATAGGTAACAAAACGCTTTTGTATTACTCCTACCCACCCTTCCACGCATTTGGTGCAAATCGCTCAACCCAAACATATGGGCATTGTTGATGATAATGGTATTGGCGTTTGGGATATCCAACCCACTCTCGATAATGGTTGTTGCCACCAGCACATCATACTCCCCCTCGATGAACTGCACCATGACATCTTCCAGTTCATGTCCTTCCATCTGTCCATGCGCTACCGACACCCTACATCCCGGAACGGCATCGCCAATCATTCGGGCAATTTCGTGGATGTCTTTCACACGGCTATGAACAAAGAATACCTGTCCGCCCCGCTCCAACTCATGCGTCACCGCCTCAGCGATGAGGTCTTTGTTGAAGGTATGGAGTTCTGTATGCACGGGCTGTCGGTTCGGCGGCGGCGTATTGATGACCGACAAATCCCTGGCCCCCATCAAGCTAAAGTGCAGGGTTCTTGGAAT
>JAHEMG010000052.1 GCA_024643755.1 Flavobacteriales bacterium
TTAAAGATAGAGCGCAGCATTGGAGCAATAGGTTAACCACAAAATCGATCACCATTAACAAATAAATGATATCGCCACGTTTGATCATTGCTTGGATTTGTTTGTTGCTTTTTGTGAGCACTGACAATCTTTGCGCTCAAACAGTCGTCACGCAACAAAATGGACGATACAGGATTTGCAAGGGTGATGTTACAGATTCCGACAATGCCCTCAACAAGTCAGATTACAATCACAATGAAAACAGCACATTAACCCTATCGATTCCTGGCGCCAAATCGATCACGTTGAACTTTACCAGTTTTTGTACGGAAAAAGACAATGATGTATTGAGGATTTTCAATGGAAAAGACACCTTTGCAGGACTCATCGGCAGTTGGAGTGGCAACGTAGGACCTGGTACCGTAAGTTCTACCGATAGTTTTATCACGTTGCATTTTAAGTCGGACAAGAGCATTGCTTGTACAGGATGGAAAGCTTCCGTTTTGGTTAAGACAATTAAACCTACACCACTCAAATTCTCCCAACCAAGCCCAAGCATTATCCCTACCACTTGCAAAGATTCTGTTGTGCGGTTGGTTACGGATATTGCCATTCCTTGCGACTCGATTAACGCATTCAACACTTCTGTGAGTGGCCCAGGTGGATTGAAAATTAGCAAGGTTAAAGCCATAAATTGTGTCAACGGCAAATCGCAATTGTTCGATTTGTATTTATCCCCGCAAATCGGCACAAACGGAAATTACAGAATTACGCATACACATGGGTATCGCGACTTTTGTGATAGTGTGTATCCGTTGACGAGTACTTATGACTTCGTGATTAAGAACTGTCCCATCCTTGTGCAATTAACCACCAATCGGGATACCATCTGCAAAGGGGATTGCGTACAACTGAGTTTGAAAGTTTCAGGGGGCGATAGCAGTAAGTATAAGTATACTTGGACACCCGCTGGATTATCAGGAAAAGGACCTATTACCCAATGCCCAACAGTAAATCGCAAATACACAATCAAAGTAGATGATGGTGTGGCTGTACCTGGATTTGATACGGTAGATATTGTCGTTTTGGATCCGCCGAAAGCACAATTAGACACAACGGTTTGTTATTACAATCCCAATTTTCAGTTACGGGCGACGCCAGCCGGTGGGACATGGAAAGGTTCTGGAATTGTCAATTCGAAAACAGGAGAATTCAAACCCAACAGCGTTTGGGGTACCGTGAAAGTATGGTATCAGATCGGTAGTTGTGCCGATACCGTTTTGGTTACCGTAACTGCGCCATACAATTACGAAAATGTCTTTTGCCCCAATAAAAATGCATATCCACTTTACTGGTATGGTCCGGCGGGTGGAACATGGACAGGTCCCAAAACGACAACCAACGGTATGTTTACACCCGATACAGCGGGGACATACATTTTGACATACACCTGGAAAGGGTGTACATCCAAAAAGACGGTCTTTGTACAATCTATTGTGGTGCCACCTGTTGATACAGTCTGTGAATCTGTGACGGCTGCGAAGTTGACTTTTGCGCCCAAAGGATTGTATCCTAATTATTTCGTGGGATTACAGAATTATTACACTGGCGATTACAATCCCTCCCTCATGGGTGGGCCTAAGAACTACAATATCATTTACGTGGCGCAAGGTGGTTGCCGAGATACCACGGTTTTGACTGTTTTACCGAGCGATGCTGGCTTGAACGATACTTTCTGTCCTTCTGCCGGAATCCAAACTTTAAAGTCTTTTAGACCCAACACGAAGTACAGTTGGACAGGCAAAGGATTGAATGGTACTGGCAATCTCTACAACCCTGATTGGTGGAGCGCAGCTTCAAAGTCGAACATAGACACCTTGGTGTTGAAAACGGCGAAATGTACCGATAGAAAATTTGTATACCTATTGCCGGTGCGGGTTATTCAACCAGATACATTGAAGTTTTGTAAGGAGGATACCTTTGCATCCTTTGTTGCCAAAGGGGTTGTTGTTTCTATTCCAGGTGGAAATTGGACCGGCCACCCAGCGGTAAAAAACAAGGGATTTGATCCTCGGATTTCTGGTCCTGGTGTTTTCAAAGTGCGATATTCCAACAAGGGGTGCGACGATACAATGGTGGTTTGGGTAAAGGATAAACCAATTGTTCAATTAGACACTTCTATTTGCAAGAATTCCAATGATTTAAGATTGTATTCAAAAGACAAAAATGGGGTGTTTTGGGGTGTGGGTATCACCCAATCTTCGGGCGTTTTCAGTCCCTTAGTTGCAGGATTTGGCAATCATACAATTCAATACAAATCATCGGAAGGCTGCCTAAATTCGGTAAATATATCTCTGGACACCGTAGCGAAGATTCAGTTTCTACAGCCGCTTTGGTATTGTTTCAAAGATTCTAGTTTTGCATTGAAGGCAATTCCGAACGGTGGTAAGTGGGCGGGCAATGGTGTAGTTGATTCGTTGTTTAATCCAGCGATGGCTTTGCAAGGCAATCACAAGATTCTCTACCGCATTCAGCTCGGTGCTTGCGTTTCATTAGACAGCACGTTGCATACGGTGAATGCTCCATTAAATATTGTTATATCGCCAAAAAGCGATAGTGTATGTTATGGTAGTATCCTCACCTTCGATGCCACAACCACTGGTGGGCTGCAGGGCAAACATCAATTGGGCTGGTCTCATGGTCAAACCGGAAATAAAACCTATTACATCGCCCAAGCAAGCAATCGTTTGATCGGCATGGTATCGGATGGGTGCTCAGATATGGCGATGGATACGGCGCAAATTGTCGTTCATCCCCGAGTTTGGGCGAAGGTTTCAGTGAGTGATACTGTTTGTCGGGGTGTAATGGGTTGGGCAAAAATTTCGCTCGGAAATGGAAACCCTGCTAAGTTGCAATGGTCGCATGATCCTCAATATATTCAAGACACGCTGTGGGCGTTTCCAGATAATACGTATCGAGTAACGATCACGGACAAAACTTCGGGATGTACTGTCGATACAACGATAGAAATTCCGGGATACAAAGCCATTCAAGCTGGTTTTTCTATTCAAAAACAAAGTGAAGGTGATTGCTTATCGCCATTGGATGAAACCGCACTATTCATCAATCAAAGCTCGGGTGGAACAACGGGAACTTGGTTTTGGGGCGATGGCAGTCAAACCCCGTTTTTACCGAATATCAATCCAACGCACGAATACAGCGGACTCCTTCCCTTTTATTCGGTGAAATTAGCCATTCGTAATGAGGGAGGATGCGCGGATACGATGGTGAAAGATGTGTGCTATCACGACACTGTGATTGTCTACATGCCCAATACATTTACGCCCAATGGCGATGGATTGAATGACGAATATCGCCCAATGATTTATGGCTCTACCGAATACAAATTGATGATTATCAACCGTTGGGGTGAGATCATGTATCAATCCACCGACAAAAACACCAACTGGGATGGCACTAAAGGGAATAAAAACTGTCCGGAAGGCGTCTATGCCGTTGTGCTAGAATTCAAAGGACAGAGACAATCAAAGCGATTTGTGAGAAGTTCTATCACATTGTTACGACCTAAATCACCCTAATTGCCGAAATTCGCGACATGTTTAGTGTGAATTGGGTATATGGGATGTGGGCCAACGAATTCCGCGAACGTTTGGTAGGGGGCTTTTTTGATAAGGCGATAAGCTTCGACAAAGACACACTGTTTCTTCAATTTGTTGACAACCAACAGAATCCTTTCACCCTAGAGTGCAAATTCATTGAAGGTCACCTCTTGTTGTTTCTCAGTGATAAAACTTTTGATGCCAGTGATGGAAAAAAAGGGATATTCCAGTTCAAAGAAATTGAAAATCAATCCATTCAACGAGTGTCGAATGATGTCAATGATCGTTGGATTTGTTTTACCCTAGGCAGTGGACTTGAATTATGGCTGAAGGGTTTTGGAAAGTTTGGAAACGTATTGCTGAGAGCAGTTGATTCGGGCGAGATATTATCAATATTTCGGTTATCGCTAAAAAACGATTGGGATTTCAACTCCCCCGTTCACCCTATTCCAACAGAAGAACCGATCAATTCTGGAATTCCACTCAACAAAGAGGACTTTCTTGCGCTTGGGTTCGTTCAATGTCCGACATCCATTCACGACATCATTTCAGTACAGCAATCGTTTCTGCGCGATTATTTCTTTTTAAAGAACAAAAACCTACTAAAAGACCAACTGGAGCGCAAAATAAAACACCTAAAAAAGATCTTGACTGAGTCGAATCGAAGGTTGCAAGACATTGAACACCGACGGAGTAACAAAGAGATTGGCGATTTGATTTTGGCGCATGCACATTCTTTGAAACCAGGGTTGTCGAAGGCTTTGGTCACCGACTATTATACAGATCAGCGGATATGGATTAAATTAAATCCAGAACTGAACGCATCGGATAATGCCAAGAAATATTATGGCAAGGCAAAGAATGAGGTTATTGAGCGAAAGAAACTCATCGAACAGCTTAATAACACCGAAATCAACCTGAAAGATGCTGAAGAAAAACTGAGTGGGGTCTTATTGGCTGAGGACTTTAAAGGACTTAAATCATATCAAAAAGGCATCGCACCTCCGGTTACGCAGGCCGACACCCTACCCTATAAATTGCATGAATTCCAAGGATATCAAATTTGGGTAGGAAAAAACAACAAGTCGAATGATCAGATGCTTAGAATGAGCCAGAAAAACGACATGTGGCTCCATGCGAAGGATGTCGCTGGTTCACATGTAATTATCCGAAAGAAAGGTGCTAGCTTTCCACAAGCTGTCATAGATTTTGCCGCAAAATTGGCAGCGCAAAACTCAAAAGCCAAGACCCAAAATGTGGTTCCTGTGACTGCTGTATTGAGAAAGTTTGTATCTAAGCCAAAACAAGCGGCACCCGGTGAAGTGAGCCTTCAAAAAGAGGATATTGTTGATGCCTTTATTGGATAAATTGGGAATCAATCCTTGTTGAATCGCCAGTCGTTGGTCTGATTTACCGCCATAAATTGTCCTTTTTCGTTTTTTGCAATCTGACAAACCGTAGTAGTTGCATCGTGTTCGAAAAAGAGCCATGCATTTTTATCCATTAGCCAAGGTAGTATGGTTTTCTTTTCTTCCATAGTAACCAAGGGTTGGATGTCGTACCCGATCACATAATTTACAGGTATATGCGCGGCAGCTGGGATTAAATCTGCCATGTACATCAATGTGTAATCTGGTCCATGAATCAATGGTGCGATCATACCGATGGTATGCCCATTGAATACTTTCACCTCAATACAATCGAACAAGAAATCTCCATCGTTGACAAAATTCATCACCTTATGTTCCTGCAACGAAACAAAATTCTCAGGGAGAAAAGAGGGTTTTTCTCTGTCGTTGGGATGATTGGCGTGATTCCATTGAGCCTCAGTAACGTGATAGGTTGCATTCGGGAATTTGGGCACTAGTTCACCTGACTCGTTTCGCACAACGGCGCCACCCACATGATCAAAATGTAAATGCGTCAATAGTACATCGGTAATATCCGATGGAGACATCCCCAAGCTATCCAAGGAGCCATCCAATGAATCGTTTCCATTGAGGTGATAAAAGCCAAAGAACTTTTCACTTTGTTTATTCCCGATACCGGTATCGATGAGGATTTTTCTATCGCCGGTTTCAACCAAGAGGCATCGCATCGCCCAATTACAAAGGTTATTCTCATCGGAAGGCACCCATTTTTGCCACAAAACTTTGGGTACAACGCCAAACATTGCCCCACCATCCAATTTGAAATTACCGGTATGTACGATGTGTACTTTCATGATCAGAAATCGTGATAAACATCGGTAAGAGCTTCGTGACCATCTTCGGTAATCAGAATGGTATGCTCAAATTGAGCACTCAATTTCCCATCAATGGTTCTAGCTGTCCAGCCATCTTTGCGATCCACTTTGGCCCGTGCCTTTCCAGCATTGATCATGGGTTCGATGGTAAAAATCATACCGGGCTTTAAAATGGGACCTGTATTTGCATCGGCGATATGTGCTACATCCGGTGCTTCGTGAAATTTCAAACCAACACCGTGTCCACAAAACTCATAAACCACAGAATAACCCTGTTTTTGTGCAAATTGTGCAATGTGATAACCAATGTTATTCAAACGATTACCTGGAAAACATTGCTTCATCCCAACGTGTAGACATTCTTTTGTGGTTTCAACCAATCGCTTTGCGTAATCACTGACCTCACCGGCATAATACATTTTACAGGTATCGCCGTAAAAGCCATTCAATATGGTGGTGACATCAATATTTACGATATCTCCGTGCTCGATGATGGTATCGTTGGGGACACCGTGACAGATTACGTCATTGGGCGATATGCAGCATGAGTGTTTGAACCCGCGATATCCCTTGGTGGCTGGAATGGCCCCATGATCACGCACAAACTCCTCACATTTTTTGTCGATGTCGATGGTTTTCATACCCGGAACAACAAATTGTTCCAAGTACTTCAATGTTTCAGCAGCCAAATGTGCACTCTTGCGAATGCCTTCTATTTGCTCGGGGGTTTTAATAACTATGGATGACACTGTATTACTTTGAATTTCCTTTTGATATGGCTTGAATGACGTCTTGCTTTGTAATGATATGCCAGTTACCACCCATGTCCATCATCAATACGGCCGCATTTTGCTGATTGATTTTTGATGACACTTCTTCAATGGTTGCCATGTGCGACACAATAGGATATGGTTTTCCCATGATTGAAGAAACCGGCTGGTTCATAAGCTCTCGGTTTTTCAGTAGTTCAGCATACAAATTGGCATCTTCCACTGCGCCAACGAATTGATTTGTTTCATCTTTCACCGGCAATTGTGACACACTATACTTCTGCATCAAACCAATGACATGCTCACAGGTCTCTGTGGGCTTAACACTAAGCAATGGCAATTGTGCGTGTCCCGCGATCAAATCCAATGCGGTAGTCAACGGTTTCGGGGCGATAAAACCGCGATCGCGCATCCAGTCCTCATTGTACATTTTACCCAAGTACCTGGTACCGTGATCGTGAAAAATTACTACTACTACATCTGATGCACTGAAACGGTCTTTCATTTGCAACAGGCCTGCCATCGCAGAACCCGCACTGTTGCCCACGAAAATCCCCTCTTCCCTTGGAATTCTTCGGGTCATTACCGCCGCATCTTTGTCTGTCACTTTTTCAAAATGATCGATCACGCTAAAATCGACATTGGCAGGTAAAAAATCCTCCCCAATGCCTTCGGTGATATATGGATAGATTTCGTTTTTATCGAAAATGCCAGTCTCCTTGTATTTCTTGAAAACCGAACCATACGTATCAATGCCCAAAATTTGAATATTGGGATTTTGTTCTTTTAAGTATTTCCCCGTGCCACAAATTGTCCCTCCGGTACCTACCCCAACCACCAAATGAGTGATTTTCCCAGCTGTTTGTTCCCAAATCTCCGGACCCGTTTGCTCATAATGTGCCTTTGAATTACTTAGGTTGTCGTACTGATTGGGCTTCCAAGCATTGGGGATCTCATTCGCCAAACGGGTACTTACACTATAATAGCTGCGGGGGTCTTCGGGGTCAACGTCGGTTGGACAAACAATGACCTCTGCACCGAAAGCCTTCAAGGCATCTACTTTTTCTTTGCTTTGTTTGTCGGTTGTAGTAAAAATGCAGCGATAACCTTTGATGACAGCTGCAATAGCCAATCCCATGCCGGTATTGCCGCTGGTGCCTTCAATAATTACGCCTCCGGGTTTCAGCGCACCACTGACCTCTGCATCTTCAATCATTTTTAACGCCATTCGGTCTTTGATTGAATTCCCAGGGTTGGTTGTTTCTACTTTGGCATACACCGTACAAGGTAAATCCTTGGTAATTGTGTTAAGTTTCACCATGGGCGTATTTCCGATGGTTTCCAAAATATTCTGATAGACCCGCATAGACTGCAAATTTACCCTTATCCCTTGGCTTTTTTAGAAAAATCCGCATTTCTACGATGGATTGATGCGGTTTGGTAGGTTCACAACGAAATGAGTGGTAATTTGCTCGCTCGATTGAATACATGAAAACCTGTTTAATCATTCCTTGCTACAATGAAGCAGAGCGACTCCAATTCTCGGATTTTGTAAATGCCTTACAAGACGATCAAGGTTTGTACTTTGTATTTGTGAATGATGGAAGTAAAGATCATACTTCCGATGTACTCAAAGCTTTCTATCACGAACAGCCATCGCAGCTAAAAGAACGGATCTGTGTTTTATCGTACAATAACAATAAAGGAAAGTCAAATGCCGTGCGAATTGGCCTTAATTGGGCATATCAACAGTCCTTTGAGCAACCAAATGAATCAAAATTCGATGAATCGATAGAAGTATTGGGCGGCTTGAATGTAATGGTTGATTATTACGGATTCTGGGATGCTGACTTGGCCACACCTTTCGGAGAATTGGCCTGGTTTTATCAATTCGCGGCAAATACTTCGCCATCACCATCATTGGTTATTGGATCTAGGGTAGCACGTTTGGGAGCAAATATTGAACGCACCATTTTTCGCCATTATTCCGGTCGAATATTCGCAACCCTTATCAGTCAAGGATTGGGATGGAAAGTGCATGATACCCAATGCGGAGCCAAAATTTTTCAGCCGCATTTGATCCCTATTTGTTTTACAGAGGTATTCAAAACATCTTGGTTATTTGATGTTGAAATGTTGTTGCGCCTGCAATTACACTACGGCAAAGCTTCAGAATCAATGGTATTGGAAGTGCCAATCCGCCAATGGCGTGATGTGAAAGGCTCAAAAATTGGTTGGGATGATTTCATCAAAGTCCCCTACCAGATTTGGCAAGTCTTTCAATCGTACAAAAAGAGGTAAAGTTATTTGGCGTTTGCCAATTTTAAAGCGTATCGAATCTGGGCCAAATGATGCTCGCCATGCCAAGCGTACATTCTAATGAGATCGCTGAGGCTCAACTGTCGTTCCGACTCAGGATGAAACAACGTTTTTGCCAAATGAGTAGCAGGGTCCTTTAGCGACTCTAGCAGCAGCAGAGACCATTTTTGGTGTAATCCCAGTAATATCAAATAGCTCGCCTCATGGTGAAATTGCGCATCAGGCATTTCATTCCACAAGTTTTCGTCGTAGGGCTGTATGGTCTGTTGGTCTTGAGCAAGAATATGCTTGGTCCTCACATAGGCATTCATATGGGCATCTGCCAAATGGTGAATAATCTGTTTGATGCTCCACCCTCCTTCCCTGTAACTCAAGTCAACTTGATCAGCCTGAATTTGTGCAATCACTTTGGCCAATTCGGTAGGAAAATGCTGGATGACCATAACATCGTTCAGCAATGAACCCAGTGAACACGAACCGTCCCAGTCAAATGGGGGTAAATTGAGTCCTTCCGACATATTAATTGATCATATCAAAACCAGTGTACGGCACCAACACCTCAGGAACTTTAATTCCATCCGGGGTTTGATTGTTTTCCAGCAAGGCCGCAACAATTCGGGGCAATGCCAACGCAGAACCATTCAAACTGTGGGCTAATTCGGTTTTACCCTCGGTGTTTCTGAACCGACATTTCAAGCGATTGGTTTGGAAAGTTTCGAAATTACTCACTGAACTACATTCTAGCCATTTTTCTTGGGCAGCAGACCAAACTTCCATGTCGTAAGTTTTCGCACTGGTAAAGCCCATATCGCCACCACATAACAACAACACACGATAATGCAATCCCAATTTCTGCAATAAGCCTTGTACATACGTTTGCATCTCCTCCAAAACTCCGTATGAATTCTCCGGCTTCACGATTTGCACTATTTCTATTTTATCAAATTGATGCAAACGATTCAATCCCCTTACGTGAGCGCCATAACTGCCCGCTTCACGTCGGAAGCAAGGCGTATAACCTGCGTTTTTAATGGGTAACTGACCTTCGTTCAAAATGACATCTCTGTATAAATTGGTGATGGGTACTTCAGCTGTAGGAATCAAATACAAGTCATCCACCGTACTGTGATACATTTGACCTTCCTTGTCGGGTAACTGACCCGTTCCATAACCGCTATCTGCATTTACCAGTAATGGTGGTTGGATTTCAGTATATCCGGCTTTGCCTGCTTCGTTCAAAAAAAACTGAATCAATGCACGTTGAAAAATGGCCCCTTTGCCTTTGTAAACGGGAAACCCTGCCCCTGTTAACTTCACACCCAATTCGAAATCGATGATGTCGTATTTTGCAGCCAATTCCCAGTGCGGTAAAGACTGTGATGACAAATCTGGCTTGCTGCCCCATTGTGATACCTCGAGGTTATCGTCGGGAGTTTTACCTAAGGGAACCTCAGTTGATGGCGTGTTGGGGATAGTCAACAACAATTGAAGCATAGCCTGATCACCCAATTCTACATCTGCTTCAAGCGTTTTTAACTGTTCTTTAATTTCGGCAGATGCCAATTTGAGTGCATCCCCAGCTTCTTTCTGTCCCGACTTATACAATTCGCCAATTTGCCCAGTTAACTGGTTGCCTTTGGATTGCAAAGACTCCATTTCTGTTCTTTTGGCACGATTCTTTTCATCCAATTCCAACACATTTGCAACCAGGGTTTTACCATCTAAACCCCTGATCGATAAACGTTCAGCTACCTCCGTAGCATTCTTTCTAATATTGGCAATTTGTAACATAAATATTCGACAAATTTCGTGATTTATTTTCAGCTATTCACGCTTCTTTTTTGGTAATTACTGCCTCGTGGTTATTCCAAGCGAAAGGCCGATTTCTTCTGCTTTTTTCAGTGCCACTGGCAACTCATTGGGAATTTGACCATCCAAAATCAATTCACGAATGGCTTCCTTGATTCTTCCAATGTCTTGAGGATCTTTGATATCAAAATGATTCTTGATATGATTTCCAGTTAATACGGGCTGCCAGTTTCTAAGTTCATCTTTGGCCAATACCTCGTTGATTTTTTCCTGTACCAAAACCAAATTCCTCAGGTGTTTCTCCACTTTGGCCTCGTTTTTACTCGTAATATCTGCCCTACAAAGGGTCACGAGATCAGTAACATGTTCTCCCGCATCCACAATCAAACGTCGAACCGCACTATCGGTTACGGTTTCTTTGGATAAAACAATGGGGCGTAAATGCAATAGCACTAACTTACTTACATATCGCATCTTTTCATCCAGGGGCAACCGCATTTTTTTGAATATACCCTTCACCATCCGCGAGCCTCTATCCTCATGTCCGTGAAAGGTCCAACCCACTTTTGGATCGAATCGCTTGGTGGCGGGCTTCGCAATATCATGTAAAATAGCGGCCCAACGAAGCCACAAGTTATCAGTGAATTCACAGATGTTGTCGAGGACTTGGAGCGTATGATAAAAATTGTCCTTGTGAGATTTCCCATTGCGGGTTTCTACTCCATGCAATGCCATCATTTCTGGAAAAATGCGTGTAAGCAGTCCAGTTTTGGACATCATTTCAAACGCTCGACTGGGTTTCTCGCCCAAAATCATACCATTCAATTCGTCCGTAATACGTTCTTGTGACACGATTTCTATACGGTCAATATTCCTTTTGATTGCTTCGAAAGTTTTTAATTCGATTCTGAAATTCAACCTAGAGGCGAATCGAATGGCTCTTAGCATCCTCAATGGATCGTCATCGAAAGTGACATCGGGATTGTTACATGTTTTAATGATTCCATTTTGCAAGTCTTGTACCCCATTGAATGGGTCATACAACTCCCCATAACCAGCGGCATTTAGAGACAAATACATGGCATTAATGGTAAAATCGCGCCGATTTTGATCGTCTTCTAAAGTGCCATTTTCAACCATCGGCTTTCTAGAATCTCTTCGGTAACTTTCTTTTCTGGCGCCAATGAACTCAATGATCCAATCATCAAATTTGATTTGTGCAGTTCCAAAGTTTTTAAAAACACTCAAACTGCAATCATTATCTAGTTTTCTCGCGACTGCCTGTGCAAACTCAACCCCGTTCCCAACAACGACAATATCTATGTCTTTGTTTTCACGTTTTAAAATTGAATCTCTCACAAACCCACCCACAACCCACGCGTTGATGTTCATTTCATCGGCCGTTTTGCCAATGAGTTCAAATATGGGATTATCTAGGGGTGACTGCACGACACAAAGATAGCACACCCTATATTTGTTGCCATGCGATTTTCAATAAATGCAAACCGTATATTTTATTTTGCATTTTTTGCCTTGATGTTTGTGGGATTGCTGGTTTTTCCTATATCACATTCTGGCGATGGATATGGATATGCAGCGGATTCGCTTCAATACAAGCAC
>JAHEMG010000140.1 GCA_024643755.1 Flavobacteriales bacterium
TATCGAGGGTGGTGATGACGGTGAAATCGTGTGAAGTAGCGCCGTAAGCCGTGCAGCGGGCGATCATCGTGCCGTTGGGCAGATAGAAGGTTATTTCGTTTTGAATGGTGCCGTTGGTGGCTTGCTTGAATTGGTTGAAGGTGCCAATGACTTTGAAATCTTGAATGATTTGGTTGCCTTGGGCTTGGATCATGCCATTTTTGCTGCGCTCCACTTGTCCGTAAGGATTGTTCGGATTCATGGGCGTAGAATTTTGATAAACGACCACGCCGGTGTTGATGGTGGTGCTGTTGGTCATCGTGCAGAATTTTCGCTCCGAGTTAGCATTGTATACGCCATCTTCAAACAAGTTGAACTTTGCGATGTCGCGAATCAACGCGTTCTGACTGCCCATATAATTGATTTTGGCATTGCTGGCCACAAATACGATTTCGAAGAAGCGTTTATTGGGGTCGTTGTTGGGCAGGTATTCATTGGTTTTCAGGTTGATCCAGAAGGCCTCTTTTCCATTGAGGGCTTTGCAGGTTCCTTGAACCAAACTACCCAAGAATTTCTTTTCGGTGATGAACAAACAGTTGGGTTTACCCATGTAGTAAACGGTATCGCCCAGTAAAATACCCTTCTTCTTTTCCAGTGATTTTTGGATTACTTCTAGGCGTTTGGATTGGTCGCCATCGTCTTTGCCTTTGCCTTTGTCAACCTTTACTTCGGTATCGTTGTCATTGTCGTTATCGTTATACTGCGCTGAAACACGGTTATTGAGTCCTGCCAGCAGAACCACCAACATCAAAGAATTTTTTAGGGCCTTCATTTTGAATTTATGGCTCAAAGGTCAGTGATGCGCTCGTCGATATCCAAGGAAAGTATCAAATAATCGATAAAAAATGACGTTTAGTGGGGGATGATGATGATGAAAAAGTTTCAGTGCTCGCTCAAAGCAATGCTTTTGATGGCGGTAACCATGTCGTTCCAAGCACTGGGTACTGCTCAATCGGTGTATGTGAAAATGGGCAAGGGGTGGTCTTACATCACGGGTGCGCAGCGGGCTGTGAACGACAGTAATCGGGTGAATTATCTCATTGGCACCGAGGCGCCATTTGGAAAACGGGTCAATAATTTTCACGACATGGAACCGTATTACAAACACGATTCTGAGTTTTTAAATGCCCATTTATCGCCCAGCGAGGTTTATGAATCGAACATGATGGTGAATGGTTCTGCGTTTTTTATCTCTCAAACGGAGGTTAGCAATTTGGAGTATCGCAAGTTTGTGGAGTCGTGCATCGCAAAGTGGATGAAAGAAAATCGCCCTGAAATCGCCCTGAAATACAAGTGGGAGTCTCCGGAATATGTGCAGGCGGTTCAGGCCTGGTTGGAGTCGAGTTCGGCAACAGCTGCGGCTTCGGGAGCTGTGACGTCGGCTACGGTTCAGGCGCCAGCGAAGAATTGGGGGGAATTGTACATGCGGAAGTTGGATTGGGGCAAAATTACTTACAGGGGCGAATCGATTTACCCGAATACCCAGGTCTGGATTTCTGATTTTATGATGAGTTATAACGAGCCGATGCGCGATTATTACTTTGTTCATCCGGCCTATAACAACTACCCGGTGGTTGGGGTATCCTATATGCAAGCCACGATGTATTGTCAGTGGTATTCTGATGCTTACGGACAAAAGGAGAAGGAGGAATACCAAATCGTATATCGATTGCCGATGGAGATGGAGTGGGAGCGTGCGGCATCGGTGGTGGCTGAAAAGCGTTCGAAGAAATCGTCGGGTTCACCAGTGAACAACAATTTTATGCGCAACAGCAAGGGTGCTTACATTGCCAATTTCTGTGATTCATTGGATAATTTTGGGCAAGATGGCGCGATGTTTACTGCCCCGGTTCAATCGTATTACACCAACGATGCGGGCTGTTACAACATGCAAGGGAATGTGGCGGAGTGGACATCTACAGAGATTGTTTATCGCGTTGGGGAGTATACCGAAGAGGGGCATATCATCAAAGGGGGTGGATGGACCTTGCCCGAGGCAGCGTGTACGGTGGGCGCTAGGGGTATTTTGTATTACGGGGTTGCGGGTGTAGCGCCGGCTGCTTCGTATGTGGGATTCAGGATGGTGGCGGTGCCCACGAAAAAATTCAGGCGGTTGATAAACCCCGAGTTTTAATTCGGGGCGAGGATTCTGAGGCGGTATTCGCGGCTATTGTCTTTGTGTTCGATGTTGACCCACAGTACTTTGGCTTTATAGTTATCTGCCAAATCGCGCAGAAAAAATTCACCAATTTCGGGCCATTCAACGAGGTGTTTGCTGGGGTATTCGTGCAGTAGCTCTTCGATACCGGCATCGAACAGCTCACCGGCATCTTTTACGCGGTACCAATCGTGGTGATACAGTTTGCCATTGAAATCGGGTAGGGTGTGTTCGTTGACCAAAGAAAAGGTAGGGGAACTTACGGCTTGCTCACAGCCCCAGG
>JAHEMG010000058.1:0-1149 GCA_024643755.1 Flavobacteriales bacterium
GCTCCCTGAGTTGGACTCGAACCAACGACCTAGCGGTTAACAGCCGCTCGCTCTAACCGGCTGAGCTATCAAGGAGTCTATATTGGAACAAGTCGTCTTTTTCAAGCGCGGCCTTGTCTCAACCGGAATGCAAAAATAGTATGAAACCGGTTTCGATTCAATACCTTTGCAGAAATTTTTTTAAAATATTTTTATGAGCCTCCTCGTTATCGGATCAGTTGCGTTTGACGCCATCGACACTCCCTTTGGTAGTACTGGAAAAATTGTTGGGGGCGCTGCCTCTTATATCTCTTTGGCAACCACATTGTTACACAAGCAAGTGGGCCTGGTTGCAGTAGTGGGTGAAGACTTCGATTTCGACTTCGTTGATACCCTAAAACAGCGCGGAACCGATACCACAGGTCTTCAAGTAAAAGCCGGTGAAAAGTCGTTTTTCTGGCATGGGAAGTACCATATGGACATGAATTCACGCGATACATTGGTTACAGAACTCAATGTTTTGGGTGATTTTGATCCCATTATTCCAGAAGCATGGCAACAACCCGAATACGTGATGTTGGGTAATTTGAGTCCCCAAGTACAACTCACCACCCTCAATCGCCTCACCCGCAAACCCAAACTCGTGGTTATGGATACCATGAACTTTTGGATGGATATCGCCCTGGATGATTTAAAAGCCGTTCTGAAACACGTGGATGTACTGACCATCAACGACGAAGAAGCAAGACAATTAAGCGGTGAATACAGTTTGGTGAAAGCCGCGCGCGTGATTCGGGCGATGGGACCTCAAACGCTCATCATCAAAAAAGGCGAGCATGGTGCGTTGTTGTTTGGTTCGGAAGGACAAACATTCTTCTGTCCTGCTTTGCCATTGGAAGACGTATTTGACCCAACAGGTGCCGGTGATACCTTCGCTGGTGGATTCATTGGATACCTCGCAAGCACCGGTAGAACCGATTTCGAAGCCATGAAAACAGGTATTGTGTACGGCAGCGCCTTGGCTAGCTACTGCGTTGAGCAGTTTGGTACCACCAAATTGGCATCTATCACCCAAGCAGATGTGGATGCGCGATTGGCGCAGTTTCGCCTGTTGATGACAGAAAAAGCCTAAGGAAGGCTGGAGTTTCTCTTTTATTTGATCAATTCAAA
>JAHEMG010000058.1:1249-7805 GCA_024643755.1 Flavobacteriales bacterium
GGCAAGCGGTTGGCCTCAAATCCTTTGATGTTGTTCTTCACAAAAGTGGCTTGGGTGGTGGTGTGCTGTACCCATGCTTCGCCGTAAATGGTGAGGTGCGGATATTCGCCAAGCAGCAATTCCATGAGGTGGTTCATGTAGGACTGGTCGGGATAAGGGTAGGTATCGATGCGATATCCAGAGAGGTTGGCGTATTCAATCCACCAGAGATACAATTGGTCTAGATAGGTGGCGATGTGCGGGTTTTTCTGGTTGTAATCGGGCATGGTGGCCACAAACCAACCATCGGTATTTAAATTCCGCTCAGAGGGGGCTGCATAGGGGTCGGCAGCAGTAGGTGCACGGAAATTGGTTTGGACATAGGTGTCTTTGTAGTTGAACCAGCCGGTATCGTAGTATTGGTTCATCCAATGTTTGTCGCCCACGTGGTTGGGGATGATGTCCATGATCATTTTCATGTTTCGCTTGCGCATGTCCATGACCAAGTCTACATATTCTTTGTTGCTGCCAAATCGCGGATCGATTTCGTAGTTGTCGGTGATCGCATAGCCGTGGAAACTTTCTTCGGGTTGGTCGTTGGTTTGCACGGGATTGAGCCAAATTGCGGTGATCCCCAATTCTCTGAGGTAGTCCAATTTGCTTCGAACGCCCGCCAAATCGCCCCCATGTCGGGATTTCAATCCGCCGCGATCTGCACGAACCTTATATTGCACATCGGCATTGTCGTTGTCTGATTCGCCGTTGCAGAATCGATCAGGGAAAATGAGGTAGGTAACATCGTTGGGGGTGAGTCCGGGCGCCTGTGCTTCCTTGTTTCTGCGCTGCTTCAGTTCGTATTTGATGGTGTAGGCGCTTTGGGCTTTGCTGCGTTTTTCTTTCGGTGTTACGGTGAATTCCAAAAATCCGGGTTGCGCTGTTGGCTGTATGTTGAGCTGTAAATAGCACACATGTCGGTTCGCACTCTGCGCCACACTATCCAAAACAACCCCGGGGTAGGGGTTTAGGGCGATGTTGTATAGGTTGATGCTTTCGGCATGTAGGATGATCTCCAAATGGGGGTTTGAATAGCCCAAATACCAAGATGGCGGGGCGATGTGATAGGTGCTTTTGCGTGGTGGTAACAAACTGGCAGTGAGGCCATTTGCGATGAAAATGAAGATGGAAATGCAGCTGTAAATGAGGTTTTTCATGGAAGAATCCTAGTACTACAAAGAAAGTGCAATTTTTTTGGAAAAAGGTTATTGTCAGTTTGACACTTTTTTAATTATCTTTACCGCAGAAACATTAATTTAATATAAACATGAAAAAAATTTACTCACTCATTGCCTTGGCTGCGCTTTCTACCGCGGCTTTTGCGCAGACTGTAAAGGTTACCTTCCGGGTAAACATGCAGAATGTAGCAGTAGGACCAAAGGGTATCCGTATTGCCGGTGACTTGCAATCTGATGCAGGTATCGGTAGCAACTGGTCGCCCGGATCTACTGGTAACACTTTGACCGCCACTGGTTCTGGTTACGTGTATTCTATTGACTTGACCTTGAAGGCTAGCACTAGCTACGAGTACAAGTACATCAACGGAGACGCTTGGGGTATGCCCGATGAGTCTTTCAACCGCAAATTGACTACAGGAACTACTGACCAAGTGTTGGACGTTTACTGTTTCAACGATGCTTCTGCCGATTGTTCTGCTCCTGCTACTGGAACCCAGCGTGTGGTTTTCCAAGTTGACATGAAGAACGAAGATGTATCTGCTGATGGTGTTCGCGTGGCTGGTAACTACCAAACCAAAGCGGGTATGACTGCAGATTGGACACCTTCAGACGACGCAGCAATGTGTAAGAAGGTTGGCGACATGTACTATTTGGTTGCTTTCTTGCCTGATGGTGACTACAAGTACAAGTTTGTTAACGGTAAGAGTGGTTGGGAGTCTGTAAACGACCGCGATTTGAAAGTAGCTGGTTCTGGTGTAATCACCAAGCACGTTTGCTTCAATCAGCAAGATACTTGTGCTTTGATTCCTAAATACAAGCGCGATGTAACTTTCCACGTTGTGGATGGTAACTACCAAAACAGCTTCAAATTGACCAACGTTAAATTCAAGGGTAACTTGTCTGGTTGGTCTGATTTCGTAGCCAACGATAGCGGTTTGCGTGGTGATAAAACTGCCAACGACGGTATCTGGTCTGCTACTTATCCTCAGGTGTTGACAGGGTCTTACGAGTGGGGTGCCACTGCAGGTCCTGCTGGAACTTGGATCATCAAAGGCCCTAACCGTACCTTTAAATTGAACTACACTGATGGTTCTATCACTGGTGATACAGTTTACACCATTCCTAAGTTGGGTTCTTTGTTGAACGTAACCTTCTCTGTAGACATGTCTGATACCATCGTTTCTGCTGATGGTGTTTGGTTGGCTGGTAACTTCCAACCTTACATGGACACTGCTCAAATCGAGTGGAAGTTCAACAAGATCAAATTGAAAGATATGGGTAACGGTATTTACTCTACCACTATCAAGATCTGGGCTCAGAAATATCAATTCCGTTTTGCCAATGGTTTGTCTGAGAACGACGACTACAGCGAAAAGAACTTGAACATTGCTTGTGGTTCTTTGAACGGTTACAACAAAGTGGATCGTGTATTCGATATCGCTACAGCAACTGCTGATGTGACATTGCCAACTTACAAGTGGAATTCTTGCGCCACTGTATCTAACAAGAACATCATCGAAGCTGCGGAAGTGAGCATCGCTCCAAACCCAGCTGAAGGACAGTTTGTAGTTTCTTTGGCTACCAACAACATCAAGAACATCGTGGTTCGCAGCATCGACGGTCGCGTAGTTCGCAGCATCAATGCGAACAGCAAAGTTGAAACTGTAAACGCTAATGGTTTGTCAGGTATTTTCTTCGTGAACATCACTGACAATGCGGGTCGTACTACAACCCAAAAAGTGGTATTGAAGTAATTCAGTCCATTCAAAATAGACACTAACAAGCGGGGGCGGCCATTGGCCGCCCCCGCTTTGTTTATACAAGAATTGTAGAAGAAGTGTGATAGAATGAAAACTATCGCACGGAAAAATCGAACATCGTCTTGCCTGCTAAAATGCCTTTCAATTGGTCGCCGGCCTGCACAGGTCCCACACCTTCGGGGGTTCCGGTGAAAATATAATCTCCAATACGCAAACTGAAATACTCCGAAACATGGGCAATAATTTGGTCCACATTGTGAATCATGTGTGCCGTGCAACCCTGCTGAACGGGCGTGTTGTTTTTTTCTAGACTGAAATAGCAATGGTGAATGCCTTTGTTGTCGCCGTTTTCGAGCTCAGACAGCGGTATAAAGTTGCTCACCACCGCTGAATGGTCAAATCCCTTGGCCTTTTCCCAGGGCAATCCCTTGGCCTTGAGCTTGTTTTGCACATCCCTGGCGGTAAAGTCGATGCCCAGCGCCACTTCGTCGTAATAGTCCTTAGCAAAATTCACCGGGATATGTCGGCCGGGCTTCTTGATTTTTACCACCAATTCCACTTCGTGGTGGATTTCATTGGAGAAATCAGGAATGAAAAAAGGGTTGTTATTTCTCAGTAGGGCGGTATCGGGTTTGATGAAAATGACGGGTTCTTCGGGAACTTCATTGTTGAGTTCGCGGATATGGGCGTCGTAGTTTCTACCGATGCAAATGATTTTCATGGCAGTGCCGCGTAGGATTAGTCTTTCACCAACGTGCTTTCACGCTCAGGACCGAGAGAAATCACGCGGATTTTTGTCCCTAAGTAATTCTCAACAAAGTGAACGTAGTTTTTGAAGTGCACGTCCATCGCCTCGAAACCTTGGGTATGACTGAGGTCTTCGCTCCATCCTGGGAACCATTCCAAAATGGGCTCAACGTCGCTGCTGCATAGGTTGGCAGGCACTTGTTCGCTGCGCACGCCGTTGATCATATAGGCGGTACAGGCAGCGATTTTCTCCATGCCGTTGAGGACGTCGCTCTTCATCATGATGAGTTCATCCACACCATTCAACATGCAGGTGTATTTCAAGGCCACCAAATCGATCCAGCCCGTTCTGCGCTTTCTGCCAGTGGTTGCACCGAATTCATGTCCTTTAATACGCAAATACTCGCCAGTTTCATCGTCCAATTCGGTTGGGAAAGGGCCAGAACCTACGCGGGTGCTGTAGGCTTTGAAAATGCCGTAAACTTTTCCCACTTGTTTGGGTGCTACGCCGAGGCCGGTACAAACACCGCCTGCCAAGGTATTGGAACTGGTAACGAAGGGGTAGGTGCCGAATTCTACATCCAGCAAGCTGCCTTGTGCGCCTTCTGCGAGGATCTTTTGTCCTTTCGAAATACAATCATGAATAAAGTACTCACTATTCACCAATTTGTGTCCTTTCAGGAATTCGATGGCGCTGAAGAACTTTTCTTCTTCTGCTTCTAGTTGGAAATCGGTGAAGCCCAGGAATTCGATCATCCGCAGGTGGTCTTTTACGATTTCTTGGTAGCGTTTGGTGAAGTCGTCTTCGAGGATATCGCCGACGCGCAGGCCAGAGCGACCGATTTTGTCTTTATAGGTAGGGCCGATACCGCGCAGGGTAGAGCCAATTTTGGCATCGCCTTTGGCAGACTCAGAGGCGGCATCGAGGATTCTGTGTGTTGGCAGAATCAGGTGAGCTTTCTGGGAGATGTACAAGCGCTCTTTGTAGTCGGGACATTCGTTGACGATGCGTTCAATTTCTTCGCGCAAACGAACGGGGTCGATGACTACGCCATTGCCGATCAGGTTGATGGTTTCTTTGCGGAAAATGCCGGATGGGATGGTGTTGAGGACAAACTTTTTGCCTTCAAAATCCAGTGAGTGACCGGCATTGGGACCGCCTTGGAAGCGCGCCACAACATTGTATTTGGGGGTTAGGTAATCGGCAATTTTTCCTTTTCCTTCGTCGCCCCATTGGAGGCCAAGTATAACATCAACCATGTGTGTAATTTCTAGTATTTAAGATTTTGTTGGGACTTCACCACACTGGGCACATTCGCCTTGTTCGTTGGTGGCTGGGTCGCCGTATAAGTGTAGAGAGTGACTGCTTACGTTGAATTTGAGCAATGCGCCCATGGTGCTGGTGATTTGTTGCACGCGGGGATCGCAAAATTCGAAAACCTTTTTGCAATGATTGCAAATGAGGTGATCGTGTTGTTTGTAGCCGTAGGCTTGTTCGTAGTGTGAGGTATTTTGGCCAAATTGGTGGCGTTTCACCAGGCCTGATTCTACCAACAAATCGAGGGTGTTGTACACGGTGGCTCGACTCACGTGGTAGTTACGGGTTTTCATTTTGAGGAAAAGCTCATCCACGTCGAAGTGCGCTTTGGAAGAGTAAATTTCGTCGAGGATTGCGTAACGTTCCGGGGTTTTACGCTGTTGATTTTGTTCCAAGAAGGCTGTGAATAGTTCCCGAACTTCTTGTTTCGTTTTTTCGACTTTGGGATCTTTTTTCAACGAATTGGGCATGAGAATCAGTTCGACGTTGGTCCGATATAGGCGGGATTGGGAATAAGCATGCGCAATTTGCGTGCATTGGGGAATTCGCGTTTCACATCCACCAGGGCAGCATCGGCTTCGGCGGCTGTGGCAAACGTGCCAACATATACTTTGAAATTGGGTTCGTCGTAGATGAGGACTGCTCCATGGCTATCGGCGAATTTTTCTTCTGCTTTGGTAAGGATTTCTGTGGCATCGGCGCGTTTGGCAGAGAAACCAATGAAAATGCGGTAACCCATGATCTTTTTATCAGCGGTTTTGCTCTTTTCGATGCGGTTTTTTTCGATGCCTTCTACGGCAGGATCAACGTCGTAAACCACCTGCGCCGTAAGGTTCGAAAGACCTCCTAGCAGCAAAACGAGGGTTGTCCCAAGGCATTTGCTCAAAAAGGTTGCAGAAATGTGGTTTTTCACACCACAAATATCGGGAATTTACTTCATACAATTACGGGGTGTTGTACCTTTGTGGAATGGTTAAAAAAGTGGGTTTGGTGATTTTGGATGGATGGGGCTTGGGAAATGGCTCTCATTCGGATGCCATCAATCAGGCAATCACGCCGTTTACAGATTCTTTGTTTGCGCGCTATCCGCATGCTACCTTGCGCACCGATGGTGAGAATGTGGGGTTGCCGGTAGGACAGATGGGCAATTCGGAGGTGGGTCATATGAACATAGGGGCAGGGCGAGTGGTTTGGCAGATGTTGGCGAAGATCAACAAAGCGTTTGAGGAGGGTTCTGTGGCAAACAACACGGTTTTGTTGGCTGCCATGCAAAAAGCGAAAACCGAAAATAAGCCGTTCCACATCATGGGCTTGTTGAGTGATGGCGGCGTGCATGCGCACATTGAACACATTAAGCAGTTGTGTAGCATCGCCTTGGCCTTCGGATTGAAAGAGGTCTACGTGCATGCATTTTTAGATGGTCGCGATACCGATCCCAAGTCGGGCCTGGGCCATACAAAAGATTTGTTGAAACATTTGGCCGGCACGGGTGCTGCGTTGAGCACGGTGGTTGGTCGATA
>JAHEMG010000058.1:7905-12266 GCA_024643755.1 Flavobacteriales bacterium
TATGATTTACAGCCAGAAATGAGCGCGGTAGAATTAACAGATCGAGCCATTGCCAAGATGCAGCAGGAGCAATACGATTTTGTGTGTTTGAATTTTGCGAATGCGGATATGGTAGGACATACGGGCGTTTACGAGGCGGTCATCAAAGCGGTAGAAACGGTGGACAGCTGTTTGCAGCGCTTGGTGGAAGTGGGTGAGGAGTTGGGCTATGAGTTTTTGATCATTGCTGACCATGGCAATGCCGATTTCGTGGTCAACGACGATGGTTCTCCAAATACAGCACATACAACCAATCCGGTTCCCGTTTGGTGGGTGACTCAGGAGAGAGAGCAGGATTTACGCAATGGTATATTGGCCGATGTTGCGCCCACGATTTTGCAGATGATGGGGTTGGTTCATCCTTTGGAGATGACAGGTAAATCATTGATTTTATGAAGTATAACGTAGGATTTTGGGGCGTTGGATTGTGTTTGATGGTGTTTGTGGGCTGTGGAAAGTCTACGGCTTCTAAGCAAAGTGCGACAGATGGGTTTGTGGAATTTGCGCAGCAGGAAATCGCTTGGTTGCAGAAAACACAACCGGGGTTGCGCAAAACGGTGAGTAAAGGCGAGGAGGTGAGCACAGAAACCATCGACTCGGTGGATTGGGCCAATGAATTGGAATGGGTAACGGCTTGGTCTTTGATTGAATCGGCCAAGAAAACCCATTACGATGAAACGGTGGATACTTCAGGAGCGCTAAAAATTGTGCGCTACAATGCCCAGGATACGATGGCAGAATTGCAAGAATTGATGGTGAACTATCGCAAAAACAAAGTTCAATTGATGCAATGGACCATCAAACAGCGCAGTTGGTATATGGATCGGGATGTGCGGATATCGTTTCAGCCCAGACAAGGGTATGGAATATCGGTGAGTGAGAATGCCATTTGGACATCGCCCAATGCGTATGAAATTTTTGCCGAAATTGGTCGGAATTAAATAGTTTAAATTGAACCGTAAAAAGGTCGCATGAATATTCAAAATTACATCAACGGGGACATGTGTGCAGCACAGCTTGGTGCGGTACTAGACAATTACAATCCTGCTTCTGGCAAGGTCTATGGGACAATTCCCAATTCCGATGCTCAGGATGTGTCGAAAGCCTACGAAGCGGCTGCGGCTGCCTTTCCAACTTGGAGCAACACACCTGCTGAAGAGCGATTCAAGGTGATGAATGCCATCGCTGAGGGGATTGATAATTTGCGGGATGCGTTGGCTTTGGCAGAGAGCAATGACCAAGGCAAGCCGCTGTGGTTGGCCAAGAATGAAATGATTCGGGCTGCACAGAATTTTCGGTTTTTTGCGACGGCGGCGATGCAGTTTGCCAGTGAAAGCCATGCGATGGAAAATCGTGCCATTAATTACACACTAAGAACGCCCATTGGCGTGGTGGGGTGCATCAGTCCGTGGAATTTGCCTTTGTATTTGTTTACTTGGAAAATTGCGCCGGCCTTGGCTGCGGGTAACTGTGTTGTGGCAAAGCCCAGTGAGTTTACGCCAGTTACCGCCGCGATGTTGGGTGAGATTTGTACCGCGGCCGGATTGCCCAATGGGGTATTGAATATTGTTCATGGGTTGGGTGCTACGGTTGGACAGGCCATCGTGGAACATCCAAACATCAAAGCCATTTCATTTACGGGCGGCACGGCAACAGGAAAGCATATTTCGAGCGTTGCAGGTCCGATGTTCAAGAAAGTGAGCCTGGAACTGGGGGGTAAAAATCCCAATATCATTTTCGCGGATGCGGATTTGGACAAGGCGATCAAAACCACGGTAAACAGTTCGTTCATGAATCAGGGTGAGATTTGTTTGTGTGGCAGTCGGGTTTTTGTGGAGCGTTCGGTCTACGGTCAAGTGAAGGATGCGTTGGTGAAGGCGGTTTCTGAGATGAAGGTAGGCGATCCTCTGGATCCTGCGACCCGGGTGGGTGCCATCGTGTCGAAACCCCATTACGAGAAGGTGTTGGGATACATCGCTTTGGCCAAGGAGGAGGGCGCTACGGTGTTGTGTGGGGGGACGGCCTTGCATCCGGAAGGTTTGGAAAACGGATATTACATCGCGCCAACCATTTTGGAAGGATTGAGTGCATCCGCGCGATGCAATATGGAGGAGATATTTGGTCCGGTAATCAGCATCATGCCTTTTGATACGGAGGAGGAGGTTTTGGCGATGGCCAATGCCACGGATTACGGGTTGGCGGCCACGGTTTGGACCGAGCATTTGACGCGGGCACATCGGGTTGCGGCTCAGTTGCAAATGGGCATCGTTTGGGTGAACTGTTGGTTGCTGCGCGATTTAAGAACGCCTTTTGGCGGTGTGAAAAGCAGTGGTGTGGGTAGAGAAGGTGGTTGGGAGGCGATGCGCTTTTTCACTGAGCCCAAGAACGTTTGTATTGCGTTGTGAGCGCGCGGGTTGCTATGTAAGTGTATCTTTGTAGCATGTTTGACAATTCAGATCGCACAGAAATCGCTGCAATGGGAGAGTTTGGGCTTATCCAACACTTGTCTCAACACTTTGAAAATAAACATGCCAAAACCATCAAAGGTATCGGCGACGATTGTGCAGTGGTAGATCAGGGCGATCATTTTTCGCTGGTTACCACGGATTTGTTGTTGGAGGGTGTGCATTTTGATTTGAGTTTTCATCCTTTAAAACATTTGGGTTACAAAGCCATTTCGGTGGCGGTAAGTGATATTTATGCCATGAACGGCATGGCTGAGCAGGTGATGGTGGGCTTGGGATTGAGCAATCGCTTTTCCTTGGAGGCCGTGGAGGAGTTGTACGCAGGTATGCAAATCGCTTGTGAGCATTATGGAGTGGATTTGGTGGGTGGAGATACCACGACGTCTCGCAGCGGATTGGTGTTGTCGCTCACAGCCGTTGGTAGGGTAGCGAAGGATAAGATTGTGTATCGCGGCGGTGCGCAGCCAGGTGATTTGTTGGTGGTGAGTGGCGATATGGGTGGGGCCTACATGGGATTGCAAATTTTGGAGCGCGAAAAACGCGTATTCATGGAAGTGCCTAACATGCAGCCCGATTTGGAGCAATATGATTACATTGTGGGACGACAGTTGAAAGCAGAAGCACGCAAAGATGTAGTAGAGTTGCTGAAAATGTTGGATGTAAAGCCCAGTAGTATGATTGACGTGAGCGATGGGGTGGCCTCTGAATTGTATCACATGGCCAAGGCCAACGGATATGGTTTTCATGTGTATGAGGAGAAATTGCCCATCGATCCGCAGACATTGGATACGGCATTGGCGTTTGATTTGAATCCGAGTATTGTAGCATTGAATGGCGGTGAGGACTATGAATTGCTGTTTACGGTGGCTCAATCGGATTATGAGAAGATCAAAACCATGCCTGATTTCACCGTGATTGGATATGTTACCGATGTAACGTCGAAGAACATGTTGTTGACCAAATCAGGTAACCAATTTGAGATCAAAGCCCAAGGTTGGCCAGAATCGCAAAAAGATTAATGGTTTTGGCAGTATTTGCCAATGCTTTTCGTGTTTAGCATTGTATTTTTGCATTTATGTTTCGTTCGCATACTTGTGGTGAATTGCGCTTGTCGCACGTTGGTAGTACAGTAACCCTGTCGGGTTGGGTAGCACGTGTTCGGTTGATGGGTTCTATGGCCTTCGTGGATTTGCGTGATCGCTATGGGATTACCCAGCTTTCATTCAATGAGGCCTATAGCGCAGAGATGCTTGCCAAGGCGGGTGAATTGGGACGTGAATTCGTAGTAAAAGTAACAGGCACTGTAGCTGAACGCGAATCGAAGAATGCATTGATGTCGACCGGTGACATCGAAATCATTGTCACGGATTTGGTCATTTTGAACCAAGCCAAAACACCCCCGTTTACCATTGAGAATGAGACGGACGGTGGCGATGACATTCGCATGCAATATCGTTATTTGGATTTGCGCAGGGATCCGGTTCGTGCGAATTTGGAATTGAGACATCGCTTGGCGCAACAAATCCGGAATTATTTGAGTGATGCGTCTTTTTTGGAGGTTGAAACCCCTGTTTTGATCAAAAGTACGCCTGAGGGAGCCCGTGATTTTGTGGTGCCTTCAAGGATGAATCCAGGACAGTGGTATGCATTGCCCCAAAGTCCGCAAACCTTCAAGCAGTTGTTGATGGTGAGTGGCTTTGATCGGTATTTTCAAATTGTAAAATGCTTCAGGGATGAGGATTTGCGTGCTGATAGGCAGCCCGAGTTTACCCAGATAGACTGTGAAATGAGTTTTGTGGAGCGCGAGGATATTTTGCAAACTTTTGAAGGGTTGGCGAAGCATTTGTTTGAAAAGGA
>JAHEMG010000061.1 GCA_024643755.1 Flavobacteriales bacterium
CAAGCATCGACCGATGAATTTGTTCAACAGCATGCCTTGCCGATAAAATTTTATTCAGCCGATCAAAAAATGTTGATTACGATGGCTCGGTATAATCCAACACTGTATTTGTTCAAGGGTTCAACGATTCTGGGAAAATGGAGTGGGGTGGATCTGCCATCGACCAAGGTGCTAGATAAGAAAATGAATCAGGCATTGGGTGTTAAAACAGGGCTGGCTAAGGTGTTTTCCCGCATGAAAAAATCATGAAGCCAATATTGAAGAAGTCGGCATTCCTGCTATCGGTCTTGCTGGGCTTGGTACTGTTCATTTTTACCTTGTTTCAGGCCTTGCCCAATGCAGAGGAAATGCTCACTTCACAGCGTGCAGATGCCAAAACAAAGCAGGCCATTGTGGCGGAATTGGGACTGGATCAGCCGTTGCATCTTCAGGCGTTGTATTATATCAATGACCTGTCTCCAGTGTCGTGCTACGATACAGCCTCCCAAAAGCGGATACACTTAACGGGTGCTTCTGTGCGCATGGGTGGGGTAGAATGGTGGTTGAAATTGCCCTATCTGCGCACATCGTTTCAATCCAAACAACCCGTTGGGGCGATGCTGTTTCAAGCGTTTGTAGGTACGATGATTTTGGCGTTGGCCGCGATGGTCATTGCCTTAGCCCTTGGCGTGCCTTTGGGTGTTTTGGCAGCGATGAAGCAAGGGAAGTGGCTAGATCATACGATTGTTGGGTTCTCCGCGATTGGGATTTCGATGCCCAGCTTTTTCTCAGCGATGCTATTTTCTTGGTTGTTTGGCTTTGTATGGCATGAATATACACATTTGCCCATGACAGGCAGTTTGTGGGAGGTGGATGAATTGGGTGAAAACAGGTTATGGGTATGGAGCAATATGATTTTGCCCGCCTTGGCTTTGGGTATCCGACCCCTAGCAGTGTTCATTCAATTGACAAGAAATACCATGGTTGAAATGCTTGCCCAAGATTTTGTACGCACGGCGAAGGCGAAAGGACATTCAACGTGGGCAGCAACCTTGAAACATGCATTGCCCAATGCCATGAATCCCCTGATCACCAGTGTTGGCGGGTGGTTCAGTAGTTTGTTAGCGGGATCTTTTTTCACTGAATACATTTTTCAATGGCGCGGTTTGGGGAAAGTGACCATAGAAGCACTCCAACAATCCGATTTTCCGGTGGTGATGGGGGCCGTTTTATTCACAGCATGTGTGTTTTTCATTTTGCACACGATTACCGAATGGTTGTATGTTTGGATAGATCCTCGTGTACGCTATGAATAAATTATACCTTGTTGGTTTGCCCGCTGCCGGAAAAACAACCACCGCCAAATGGCTCGCCCAGAAATTGGGGTGGTCGTTCATTGATTTGGATGAGCAAATTGAATCCGAAACAGGCATGGGAATAGCTACCTTGTTTTATCAATTGGGGGAAGACGCATTCCGCGAAATTGAAGCGAAATGTTTGCGCGAAACGGGAAAGTTGAACCACGTAGTAGTAGGCTGCGGCGGAGGAACCGCTGCGTTTCACAGCAACATGGATTGGATGAAAGCCAACGGTTTAACCGTGTATTTGAACACTTCCTTCGATATTTTGGTGCAGCGAATAGCCCAAAACGAGGTGCAAAGACCCTTGTTCGATGGCTGTAATCAAGAGGAAATTCTTCAAAAACTCAGTGAAATAGCGGAAAAGCGACAGATTTACTATAGTTCTGCTAAAATAATTTGGAACAAAAGCGAGCCGGCTGACTTTTTGTATCACGCTGTAAATCAGCTAGTTGCAAATTGATCGGCTTGGTAATTTTGCAAATTGTTAATTTCTCGTGTAAAAGTTCATCTATCTAGTGGAATAGCAGTACTTGACAAACTAAATCCCTTGTTTACTTTTGGAACACTAACAAAAACTAAATTTATAATCATGAACAAATCAGATTTAATTGGAAGAATGGCTAGCGATGCTGGCATCACCAAAGCTCAAGCTGCTTCTGCATTGAACAGCTTCACCACCGCTACTGCTGAAGCCTTGAAAAAAGGTGACAAAGTGATTTTGGTTGGTTTCGGAACTTTCTCAGTAAGCGAGCGCAATGCACGTACTGGCCGTAACCCACAAACTGGTGCTGAAATCAAAATTGCTGCTAAAAAAGTAGCAAAATTCAAAGCAGGTGCTGAATTGAACGCTGGTATCTAATACTACTTTCAATACAATAAAAAAACCCCGCCCAAAGCGGGGTTTTTTTATGTCCATCCAATGTTGCCTACCTTTGTGCTATGCATGCTCATGCCCGACAAATATTTCTAGAGAATATGGCCCAAACGAGTCCAAATCCATTGGCCCTACACGTTGTTCGGGCCGAAGGGAATTACTTGTTCGACGTACATGGTAACCGCTATTTGGATTTGATTGCCGGGATTTCGGTGTGCAACATAGGCCATCAGCATCCCAACGTGGTGGAGGCGGTAAAAGCCCAAGCAGAAAAATTCATGCATGTGATGGTTTATGGGGAAACCATTCAAACACCCCAATCAACCTATGCAAAACGATTGATAGAACAGTTGCCCTCGACCCTGAACTGTTGCTATTTCGTGAATTCAGGCGCAGAAGCCATAGACGGTGCGATGAAATTGGCAAAACGAGTAACCGGAAAAACCGATTTTCTAGCCCTTACTGATGCCTACCACGGCAGTACCCAAGGTCCACTGAGCTTGATGAGCAACGAATACTATAGCCAAGCGTTTAGGCCCCTGTTGCCATCGGTTCACTTTGTGAAGCAGAATGACCTCGAAGCCCTGTCGTTCATCCCCTGGAACCAAGTATCGGCAGTGGTGGTTGAATTGATTCAGGCAGAGCGCGGTGCCCAAAAAACCGAAGAAGCTTTTCTAAAGGCCTTGAGGAGCTTGTGTGATCAGCACTGCACCTTACTCGTATTCGATGAAATTCAAACAGGATTTGGAAGAACAGGTCATCTCTTTGCCTTTGAAAAGTATGGCGTAATTCCAGATGTACTGGTGCTCGGCAAAGCCCTCGGTGGAGGAATGCCAATGGGCGCTTTCATTGCCGATAGAAAACTCATGAATCAGCTGTCGGATCAGCCCATACTCGGACACATTACAACATTTGGTGGACATCCCATCGTGGCGGCAGCGGGCAATGCCGCATTTGATGTGTTGCTGACCAACCAATTGGTGGAAACGGTCAAGTCTAAAGAGGCCTTGTTTCGATCGCTCCTGCAACATCCCAAAATCAAAGCAGTGCATGGCGAAGGTCTGCTCCTGGCGGTAGAATTGGAGTCTTTTGAAACTGTACAGCAAACCATACAACAAATGTTGGCCAAAGGGTTGTTCTCCGATTGGTTTTTGTTTGCCCCCAACTGTTTGCGCATCGCACCGCCATTGACCATTTCTTTGGAAGAAATTCAGTGGGCTTGCGATCAAATATTGGATGTGCTGTCAGAATTGTGAATAAATTTTAGGGGATAAACCCATTATCTTTGTTGTCAACTTGTTGTTTTTGCGAAAATTGCAACGAAAAACCCAGAATATGAAAATTCCGCAAATGCGTATCGGCCTGCTCCTCGTTTTATCATGGGGTATGCTGTTGGGTTTTTCATCCTGTGAACGCATCAATAACAATGTAGACAACCACGAAGATGATTTGTCGGATATCGTGGTAGTTACTACCGAACTGTCGTCCATGCTAGAGTTTGCTGATGAATCTTCAGATCAAACAACGGCGAAGGGTACAATCGCACAGTTCAAACTCCAGTTGTTTAGCAAGGAAGCCAAAGTTATCGTGATTGATTCTACCTATTACGATGGTGATGCGGTTGAGTTTTTGGTCGATTTTGGTCCCACCAACCTGCCTCTAAAACCTTCCCAGAAATGTGTGGATGGTCGTTTCCGTGGCGGTAAATTGCGGATAATTCTGGAATCGCACTACATCGAAAACACCGCAAAATCTCATTTATTCGTGGACGATCAAACGGGTTACATGTTTGGCAATGAAAACAAGCCATTGAGGGTAGATCGCCTAGAAATTGATATCGAGCGAGAATTCAAAGAGTTGTTGAAGTACACAATCAAGAAGTTGGAAATTGATAGTCGCTCCTTGGAGTTGGCTGGATCCCTCACTTTAGAAAAGATCGCCGGTGCAAATACCCCCGGTATGATTGGTGATCAATACATCATGAAAGGTTCGGGCAAAGTGGAAATGGGAGAGGACGACTATTTGTGGGAGATCGGATCGCCCTTAAAAAAGAAAGTGGAGCCAGGCTGCGGGATGATTCCGGTAAAAGGATTGCTCAATTTGAACATTGAAAGTTTAAACCGCAATGTGGTGGTTGACTTTGATCCTTTCGACAATGAATCCTGTGATCGCATCGTTCGAATTACCAATGCTGGTAAAGTAACGGACCTGGAAATCAAGTAAAAAACCCAGACATCGCCCTTATTGATGTATGGAAATGTTGCTTGGAGGGGCAATCAGCGACAAATTACCATCTGTTTTCTCGAACCAAGCATGCGCCAAGCCATTGGTAATCCACACAAATTGACTGTCTAATTTATTGTTATAGGTGGCGGCCTGGATGAGTGTATTGCGGGTTAGTGCGACCTCAGGGGCCTTGCATTCAATCAAGATTATGGGTTTCGTATTTTGTGCAAATACCACAATATCAAAGCGTTTGCGCAATCCGAAGGCCTGAATTTCTCGCTCAACGGCGATCACGCCCGCAGGGATTTGGTAATAGGTGATTAAGTGTGCAAGACAATGCTGCCTAACCCATTCCTCCGGTGTTAGGGGGATAAATTTTTTGCGAACGGGATCAAAAATGACTTTTTTTTGCTCTTGTTCTTCAATGCGGAACCCGTAATCGGGAAAATGTAATGTTTGCACTGCGGTAAAAATACAATCCATGGCTAAATTGAGCGATACCATATCGAATTATTTGGATTTGCGTCGGAAGATTCTGTCCAAGCAATATTCGCCTGTGTATTTATTGCATGGAGAAGAGGTGTACTTCATTGATGCCCTCACAGATTTGTTGGAAGGGTCGATTCTTCCCGAATCTGAACGCAGTTTCAATCAAACGTTGATTTACGGCAAGGAAGTGAAAATTCACGACCTCATCGCCATGGCCCGTCGTTACCCCATGATGAGCCAATACCAGGTGATTATCGTAAAAGACGCCCAAGACATCAAAGAGTTTGACAAGTTGCTGTCGTACCTGGAAAATCCCCTGCCATCCACCGTATTGGTTTGTGCCTTCCGCGGAAATAAGATGGACATGCGCACCAAGATTGGCAAGCAAGCGGATAAATTCGGGGGTGCCTATTATGCGGCCAAACTGCGTGATTATCAAATCAAAGATTGGTTGCCCGAATATTTCCGACAGCAGGGTAGAAGCGTAGATACGGCAGCGATTCAGATGATCGTGGAATTGCTAGGTGCCGATTTGCCCCTGATCCACAACGAGCTCGATAAGTTGTTCATCAATGTGAAAGATGAATTCATACGCACCACGCACATCGAAGCCAATATCGGTTTTAACCGCGAATACAATGTATTTGAGTTGCAAAGTGCACTCGGCGCAAAGAACTTCAACAAAGCCATTCAAATCGCCCACCACATGGGCCATCGCGCCGAAAAAGGAGAAATCCTGCGGATGGTAACCAATTTGCACAACTATTTTGGGAAAATACTCCTAACACAGCAACTATCCGGCGGAAGCAAAGGCGAATTGGCAAGCGCATTGGGTGTGAACCCCTATTTTTTGGATGAGTATTTGTCGGCCGCGAAATTGTATTCTCCATCCGATCTAGAGCGGGTCTTTAACCAAATAAAACTGTTGGATTTGCGCCTAAAAGGGGTGCACCGTGGATCTGCCACAGATGGTGAATTGTTGATTGAAGCAATAGTAGGAATACTTCGTGCTCCACAGCGGGTATGATGTTATTTTTCACATTATTTTTCTTTTATTTGTAAATAATAAATTAACCTATGAAAAAACTATACGCATTAACCATTGCTGCCGTTGCATCTTCTTTTGCTACAGCGCAAGTTGCCGCGTCTTTGGAAGGTGCCAATCAAGGTGCTCCACAGACGTTGTCAACGTCTAAAGTCTTCATCGACAAAGCCGATAACGGCGGTTTCGGTGTGGCTCCCACCAAGAAAAAGCCCCTGAGCGCTCGCGGTGTGGATTACAAGAGTTTTGTAAGAATTGGTTCTACCTACTACGATTTGCAAACAAACTTTGCGATGCCCCATCGCCTAGTGATGCATTCGAATGGCGCTGTTTCTGCTGCTTGGACAACTGCCAACAGCGATGCAGCCGGTTTCGCAACCCGCGGTTCTGGTTACAACTTCCGCGATGCTTCTGGCAACTGGAATTTGTCTGATAGCTCACGTGTTGAAAACGTACGTACCGGTTGGGCTAACGTAGGTATTTTGTCGAACGGTTCAGTATTCACCATCGGTCACGACGCTACCAACGGTGGTTTCTACATGACCAAAAGTGCTTCTGCCACTTCACGTCCTACCACCACCACCAGCATCTTGCAAGAGCCTCCTTACAAACCCATTTGGGCACGTACTGCCAACGATGGCGATGTGATTCATTTGATTTGCTCTTACACAGATTCTGCTGCTCCTGGCGAAGCCCGCGCTCCCAAGAGAAAAGGCATTTTCGCTCCCATGGTTTATAGTCGCTCCAAAGACGGCGGTGCAACTTGGGATAAGCAGCACATCATGATGCCTGACTACGATAGCACTTTGACCAACAACGGTGGTGCCGATCAATACACTATCGACGTAAAAGGAAATACCGTAGCGATTGTAAATGCAGACTTGTTGCAAGGCGTTATCGCTTGGAAAAGTACCGATGGCGGCGACAACTGGCAGCGTATCATCGTTGATACCTTCAAATATGCGCCTTGGACGGGCAAAACCGAAATGTTGGATACCCCCTATACCAACGATGGTACTGTGGATGTAATCATCGACAACAACAACAAATTGCACGTATTCTGGGGCTTGGGTCGTGTATTGGATACCGATACTACCGACGAGAGCTACAGCTTCTACCCTGGAACACAAGCAATCCTTCATTGGAGCGAAGCGACCGACAAAACCAGCGTGATTTCTTCTGGTGGTCAGTTCGATCGTACCGCAGATGGTATCAACAGCTTGGAGCAAGCCACTTATTCTGGATTGACTTCTGGAAACGTGCCTTCTGGCATGAGCACAGTAGCCCGTTTGGGTAGCACCTCTGCCATGCGTCAGCCAGCTTCAGCGATGGATGCCAATGGTAACTTGTATTGCTTGTTTAGTGTGCCTATCGAGCAAGATTTGTCTGACTTAGGTGCCAACTTCCGCGATATCGGGGTTGTTTACTCTACCGATGGCGGTGCAACTTGGAGCTTGCCACAAAACGTTACCCAAGTATTGGGCAAAGAAGACGATTTCGCTTCTACTTGTCGCGTTGCTAACGGTTTCTTGCACATGACTTGGCAGCAAGATGAAATCGCAGGTACCAACTTGCAGAACAACTCTGGCGCATTTGGTAACCACCCTGTGGTTTTGAACTTGATCAACTACCAAGCGATCCCTGTAACTGAGATTTTGAATGGCAACATCGGTATGTTGTATGGTGTTAACGTTGAAAAACCCAACACTGGCGACGTAATGGTAGTTAACCAAAACTATCCTAACCCATTCAGCAACGAAACCAACGTCTTGGTGTACTTGACCAAGCCCGGTGATATCAAAGTTGAAGTTCGCAATGCGATGGGCGCTTTGGTAAAAACCCAAACCCACAGCAACTTGTTCAAGGGTAACCATGAATTGACCATCTCTGCTGACGGTTTGTCAACTGGCGTTTACACATACACCCTCATCGCAGGTGGTAGCAGTGTAAGCAAGACCATGATGGTGAAATAATCGTTTTCATCCTCGCGATGAATTTATAGGGGCCGACAAAACATTGTCGGCCCCTTTTCGTTTATTTTTGTAGTATGTTCAAAACCAATCACTGGTACCACTGGATTTCGGCATTGGCCTTTTGGTCGTTCGCTGTGGTCTTTTACCTCAAGGGCGACCTTGATATCCTCGGTTATGGTTCTACCCCCATTGTGGTTTTTTTGGTGATTTGGGGGGCATTTCGCGCCTTGAATGGATATCTGCTGTTTCGCAAAAAAGACAATCATTCATGATGAAGTTGAATGGTATGCATGGTTACTCTCGGTTGTTGATGGGCTTTTTGGCTCTGTTCATCACCCTAACGTCTTGCTTGGATATGGAGCACAAAGGGAGTCGGAACGATATTCCCACCAAAGGCGAACTGGAAATTGCCATCGACATCAATGATAGTTTGATGTTCAATCAACTCATTGCGCGATTTCATGAACTGTATCCACAGGCCCACATCAAACCCCAATATCTGTCGCCCATGCAATTGTTAGAAGGGGTGCGCGACAAAAAAATATCGGCCTTGTATATCAATTATCTGTTCGATACTGCCATGGTAAAGGCCCTGGAATCTCGTCAGATTAAAGTCCGCTCTCACATTGTGGGCACCTCGGCCACCGCGTTTGTGGTAAATCAACGCAATCCCAACAACGGACTCAGCGCCGATTCCTTGTGTGCGATGATGTCGGGCCAAGTCAAAGGCTGGCGTGGCATGAACGGTGTGCCGCTTACCTGGGTGTTTGTGAAGGGCGATTTGGCCTACAATTACATCCATGACTGGTATGCGCACAGAGAATCCAATGCCGGAAAAACCAAAGCCAGTCCCCCGAAATTTGTTCAAGTATCCAATCCCAAGGCGATGTTTGCCTATGTGCAGCAAAATGCGGGATCCATGGGCTTTGTGGGCATGAATTGGATAGCGGATCGGGGCGATACACTCGCGCGCAACCTGCGTAAAAAGGTGAAAGTGCTGGCAGTGCAAAACGATTCAACCAAAGAATATCACTTGCCCTATCAATCACAAGTTTACGCCAAGCAATATCCCTTTGTTGCACCTGTAATGGGCTATGATTTGCAAGGTTATTCAGGGTTGGCCCAAGGGTTTTTGGCCTTTTGCTGTGATCAAAGCGGACAGATACTGCTCAAGAAATGTGGATTGTCGCCCGCAATACCCCCAACACGCACCATTCAACTGTTCAATTGAGCATCTTTTGGAACAATTTTTGAAATTCGTAACACATATATAACAATTAGATAGTTTTTTTGCACCAAAATGAAAAAGATAACCGTATCATTCTTGTTTTCAGCATTGTTGATGACCTCAGCAGTTGCTCAGAGCTTGGCCGAAGGTCAGCGTTTTTCGAGAAACGAAGAATTTGAAAAGGCAGAACAGATTTACGCCAAACTCATCACCGCAAAACCCAAAGTAGGGGATAATTACTACTGGGCAGGATTGAATTTCTTGGCCAAAGGCGATTCATTGAGCGCTTTGAACAGTTTCAATGCCGGTTTGGCCATCGCGCCAACATCGCCCTTGAACTTGGTTGGAAAAGGACACATGGAATTGCGCAAGCACAACGTACAAGGCGCTGAAGCTTTTTTTGTACAAGCATCTGCTGCGAAGAAAAAATTGCGTCCGTTAATCAACAAAGAAATTGCCCGCGCATACTTGCTGGTTGAATTTGGTTCACCCGAGCAACTCAAAAACTATGGTGCACGTGCCATGGATTATTTGAAAATCAGCAACAACGATTTTGAAGCGAAAATTTTGTTGGGCGATGCGATGATCATCAACAACCCAACCAACTCTTCTGATGCCATTCAGCAGTACATCGTAGCGAGTTATGATGCACCTAGCGATCCTCGTCCACTGATGCGCCAAGCAAAGGTTTACGCACGGGCCAATGCCGGTACCTTGGCGTTGAGCAAATTGGATGAAGCCCTGGCGTTGGATGTAAACTATGCACCTGCTTATCGCCAGAAAGCTGAAGTGTTCTCATTGTTGAAAGAGCGCGATTCTGCGGTTATCTACTACGAAGAATATTTGAAGCGGAACGACAATATCACTGCGCGTAAATTCTACGTACAAAACCTGTATTTGGGTGGTGACTTTGATCGTTGTATCAATGAAGGTAAAAAGCTGTTGGAGAAAAAATCCATCCCTGTGATTTACGGTACCATCGCTTATGCCATCGCCTCAAAAGAAAAAGCAAAACGTCGCTTGGCCGATTCAGCACAGATCGACTCTGGCTTGAACTATTTCTTCAAGAACTACGAAGAGTTGTACATAAAGCCCTTGAATCGTCAGTTGATGCCCAGTGAGAACTATTACAAAGGGGTTTTGACTTACCGTTATGGTTTGTCAACCGCTGATTCTACTGCCCGCAAAATGCGCACTGTTGAGAGTTACAATTTGATGACCATGGCGTTGATGGATACGGCCAGAGCCGGTGCAAATACCTACCAAATGGCTCAGAAGATGTATTTCGATGGCAAAAACTATGAGCAAGCGTATGGCATCATTGAAATGAAGCGCAAAAAGCAATCAGGTAAATTGAACTCAGTTGATTTGTTCTACGCCGGTCGCTGCTTGGCAAACATCAAACGCCAGAAAGAAGCCTTGACAATCTTCAACGAATTGATCACCCAAGACACCAACTACTTGTCTGGTTATTACCTTATCGCAACTACTTGGGCTAGTTTGGATCCCACCGATTCATCTGGCAACGTAACCCGTGCTTTCGAGCGTTGGATGGGTAAATTGGACTCTGCACAACAAATTCGTTTCAAGCAAGACCGTGAAAACGCCTATCGCAACATGGCCTACTATGCTCAAAAGAAGAAAGATTACGAGAAGGCCAGTTACTACTACGGCAAGGTGATTGAATTGGTGCCCGACGATCAGGCCACCATCGACGTGAAAAAGCGTTTTGATGATTATTTGATCAAAGTGAAAGCCAAAGCCAATAAGCCCAACAAGCCTGCGGCAGCAGCGACTACCACTACAACCGGCACAACAACGACTACAACACCCGCCGGTACCACGCCAACAACTACACCCACTGGCGGTACTACACCCACCACAACACCCGCTGGCGGTAAAAAGTAAGATTATTATCCTATTTTCATAAAATAAAGCCCCGGTCTGCGACCGGGGCTTTATTTTTGAATAACTTCGGAACGACAACAAATGCGGAAAGCAGTGATATATGGGTTGGTGATGAGCATCGCAATGATGGCCATTGTGCCGTGCATGTCAGCCATCGCCCATCGCACCATAAACCCCTTCACCCAAGTGGCACCCTCCTTGCCCAAGCCGTATCTGTTGCAATGCCGACAATCGACATGGTTGAGGAATCAGTCCCTACAAGTACAATGCGTTGATCAGTCCTTTGGATTGTATCGCATCATCGCCACCGAAAACCAGCTGCAAGCCCTGCAAAACGCCGCCCAGCAAGAAGGCATCGCGTTGCGATTTCAAGAAGAACACACCCTACAGCGCAGGAGTTGGATGCCCAACGATCCCCTGTTAACGAGTCAGCGCTACCTAGATGTGATTCAAATGACCAAGTCGTGGGACAAGGGTAGGAGTGCTGTGAACCGACTTCAGGATACCTTGGTGGTGGCCATCTTAGACGATGGGTTGGATACTTCACATCCAGACATCAAGCCCGTTATTTGGGTCAATCGCGGGGAAATCCCCTGGAACGGTCAAGATGACGACGCCAATGGTTATACCGACGATTATTACGGTTGGAATGGCGGCGATTCATCGGCGGAAGTGTTTAACAAAGAGTCGGTTTTTTACGGACATGGAACCAGTGTGGCTGGTGTGCTCGGAGCTGCATCCAATAACGGACTCGGTATCGCTGGCGTGGCCTATAACGCGAAATTATTGCCCCTTCATTGCTATGCCTCCAAAGGATTGTCGAGCGATGTAGGCGTAATCAGATCCATGCTCTACGTCTATCGCCAAAAGAAGCTGTGGCTCACCACCAACAAGCAAAAAGGTATCAACGTAGTCGCGCTCAATATGTCGGTAGGCCTCGATGCAACCTTCCCCAATGAAACCCCCATGTGGTGTGAACTGTTCGATTCACTCAAAAGCGTGGGTATCATGTCGGTGTCTGCCACCACCAATACCGATAACAATGTGGAACTTGTGGGCGATATCCCTTCTTTGTGTCCGTCTGATGCCCTCATTGTGACCTCGAGCACGGGCTTGGATAAACAACGGGTAAAGTCGGGCTATGGCAACGTGTCAATTGATTTGGCGGC
>JAHEMG010000154.1 GCA_024643755.1 Flavobacteriales bacterium
AATCAGCGGTTATTTGCAGGTAGAATTTGAGAGCAACAACATGGACAGAGAAGAAATACTGAAGCGGATCGACGAGAAATACCGCGCCATTGACCAGAATCCAGATGTGCATTTGGAGGGACTATCGTGGTCTAACCCCATTACGTATTGGGATTATATTTTGCCTGATGCTTTGTTGGGGTTGCAGGTGCAGCGCACGGATCAGCCTGATGAAATGGTGTTTATTATGTATCACCAAATCAATGAGTTGTTGTTTAAAATGATTCTATGGGAGATCGATCAGGTATCGAACAAAGCGGTGGTGGAAGCGGCGTTTTTTACGGAGAAATTACGCAGGATTAGTCGGTATTTTGATATGTTATCGAGTTCATTTACGATCATGGGCGATGGGATGGAGAAGGAGCAGTACATGAAGTTTAGGAATACGTTGACGCCGGCGAGCGGTTTTCAGAGTGCACAATACAGGTTGATTGAATTTGCAAGTACGGAGTTGATCAATTTGATTGATTTCAGGTTTAGGGCAACCATCGACCGGAACACATCGTATGAGCACGCCTATGAGCATTTGTATTGGCAAGCGGCAGGCAAGGACCATGCTACCGGCAAGAAGAATACGTTGTTACGGAATTTTGAGAAGCGTTATAAAGCGGAATTTTTGCGCAAAATGGAGGGGTACAACCAGACGAATTTGTGGACAAAGTTTCAGCAGTTGCCGGAGGATGTAAGGTCTGATGAGGCATTGGTGGCTGCGATGCGACATTACGATTACACGGTGAATGTAACATGGGTGATGGCGCATTACCACGCGGCAGGTAAGTACTTGGGCGAGGCGGCGGCTACCGGTGGCAGTGATTGGCGCAAGTATATGCATCCCAAATACCAAAGGCGAATTTTCTTCCCTGGCTTATGGAGTGAGGAAGAGTTGGCCAACTGGGGCGAGGGTGTGTAATCAAAATCCCCGTATCTTGGCTGTATGAATCCTGAAACGATTTTTTATGTGGGTATTGCGATTGCATTGGCAACCACTTTGTATGGAAGGGTAATTCGCGAACGCGGTTTGAAGGTGTTGAACGCCGAAGAATTGCATGATTTGATGTCGTCTTTCGCCAAAACCCGCACGTATAGTGTCTTTGTGTTGGTGGGCATCATTGCTGTGTATTTGATTTTGGGTGCGACCAACAGTTTTGAAAGGTTCTGGGCGATGGGCATCAATCCGATGTACGCATATTTTGGGATGTTGATTTTGTACGTCTTTGTCACTCAGGGACTAGGAATTTCGCGCATGCGTAAAATGAATTTACCCGCGGCTTACATGAAATCGGTATACCAATCCGCGGCGTTACAGGTCATCGGCATTTTGTCGATTGCCGTTGGTTTGGTGATGTATTTGTAACCATTATTCCTTTATCATGATCGCTTTTTTGATTTGGTTCTCTAGGAAAACCATATAAATCCCTGCGCTTAATCCGCTTACATTTATCACATTCCCAACACCTGTTGCCAAGCTGATACCTTGCACGTTGGTGATTGTCCAAGAGGCATTATCGGCCGCGTCAATGTACAAAACATCACTGGCCGGGTTGGGGTAAATGCGCAGGGTTGATAGACCAAACTTGTGGGTGGAAGCCAATTTGGGCGCTACGTAAAAACTTTCTACACATTGAATGCAACCCACTTGGCCCATGCGTTTTTTTATGCCGGTACACACATGGTACCATCCGGTATCGGGGCGTGACCATTGGTTCTGTTTGTCGGCGCGAATTTGTTTACCATTGTAAAACCAATACAACGTATCCTTTTGTTTGGAGGCGACTTCTAACAGTGTATCGGATTGGGTGATCCATTGAATGGAATCGTATTGAGTTACGGTTAAGGTTTGAGTGGTGGTCGACACACATCCTTGGGTAGAGGTAATTGTGCATTGAAATGTATCTGTTTGCTGCGCTTTGTAGCGGGGCTTCATGTTTTGGCTGTTCCAACCTTTGCCATTTTTCCAGTTGTATTGGTGAGTGCTATTGGTAAAAGTATCGCCCAAAATGACAGAATCGTTTGCACAAACGCGGATACTGGTGAGTTGCTGCGGCACTTGGGGCGATACGGCATAGATGATTTTCACCGAATCGTTGGCTGTGCAACCGGTGGCTGATTGTTTGGCTTCGAGGTGTACAAGCTGGGTATATTGGCTTTGGCCTTTGATCGTGAGAAACTGGGTTGAATCGGTGATGATCGTGCCATTCACACGCCAGGTATAATCGGTGAGTATGGCTGAATCCTGGGCTTTCAAACGAATGCCAAGTCCATCGCAATCGTATCGAACAGACCCATTAACAGACAAGCGCAATTTGGGGGCATCGAGAATCTGCGTCATTTGCACGGTGCCTTGGATTTTGGGTTTTGTGCTGCTCCATCTGATGCGATAGCCCATTCCGGCAGCGAGGTTTTCGGGAAG
>JAHEMG010000063.1 GCA_024643755.1 Flavobacteriales bacterium
TCGATACCCATTGTCATCTTTACAGCGAACAATTTAACGAGGATCGCGATCAAGTAATTGTAAATGCCAAACGCATGGGGGTGGATCGCATATTATTGCCCAATGTGGATTTGCAAACGGTGTCAGGAATGCACGAATTGGTGGCAAATTATCCAGAAGTATGCTTCCCAATGATGGGTTTGCATCCTTGCGATGTGAAGGCGGACTACGAAGCGGAAATCGCCCAGTTGTTCTCGTTTTTCGATACCCATACATACTGCGCGGTAGGTGAAATTGGCATCGATTTATATTGGGATAAAACCACCCAAGACATTCAAGAGAAGGCATTTTTGATGCAAGTAGAATTTGCGTTGGAGAAAAAGTTGCCAATCGCGATACATTCACGGAACGCAACCCATCGAATCATTGAATTGTTGAAGGGATACAAAGGCAGGGGTTTAACAGGTGTATTTCATTGTTTTTCGGAAAGCCTCGAGCTTGCACAGGAAATTTTGAAGCTAGACGGATTTCTGTTGGGAATTGGTGGGGTATTGACTTTTAAGAATGCGGGCTTGCCGGAAGTGCTTGAGCATATCGATTTGGCGCACATCATATTAGAAACGGACAGTCCATATCTGCCACCGGTACCACATCGAGGCAAGCGCAACGAACCGGCCTATACCCGATTGGTGGCTGAGAAATTGGCTGATGTAAAGGGGTTGTCGTTGCGTGAGGTGGCTGAGATAACGACCCAAAATGCTGAGCGATTGTTTGGGTTGTGACTTGAGTCACACAGTCCCTCAGATTGATTTGGGAAATTTGTAAGATGCAAATTTTTCAGTCGCAGGGTAATTCAAGTAAAACAGAAATTAGGTTTTCACGATGGTGGGTGTTGGGCCGGGGCGCATTGAATAAGGGTTTGTTCTTTTGTGTATGGTTGTTCGTTGGTGCTGTCAGCGCCCAAGATCAACCCTTTGTGCATTACACGGAGCGTGAGAAGTTGGATTCGAATAGCCATAAATCATCGCCGAATCTGCAGTCGTTTTTACGCAATGGCCGTTTTTTCGGTCATGCGCGTTTTTTTTCGATGTTAACGGATAACAGTGCTGGACTCACAGATTATCACGCCAATGCGGTAGGCGTGGGTATTGGTTACGAAACAGGTCCTTGGAAAGGTATTCAATTGGGTATTAGCGGTTATGCCATTTATCATTTGTCATCCAGTAACTTATCGGATATTGATCCATTGTCGAACCAGCCAAATCGCTATGAATTGGGATTGTTTGATGTAGAAAATCCTGCCAATAAAAATGAATTAGATCGGTTGGAGGATTTGTATTTGAAATATAGTAAAAATAGACTTTCCATGAAGTTGGGTAAACAGCACATTCGCTCGCCGTTCATTAATCCCCAAGACGGACGCATGCGTCCAACCTTGGTTGAGGGATTGCTCATGGATTATCAGTTCAAGTCGAAAGTGCTATTGAATGTGGGATTGATTCAACGAATATCGCCCCGTAGCACCGTTCACTGGTATGACATTGGTGAGTCGATGGGTTTGTATGGGGTGGGTGTGAATCCGGATGGGACAAAGTCGAATTACAAGGGAAATATGCCGAAATCAGGAATTGCGTTTTTGGGACTTGAGAGCGATTGGAAACAGGGGAAATTGAAGTTGTGGGATCAGTGGGTTGCGGATATTTTTGAGAGTCGTTTGGTGCAGTGGGATGGCAAGTATTTGTTGGGTAATGCCGGGAAAAAGGGTGTAGAGGGCTCGAAAGGTGCTTCGCTGGTATATGGATTCCAATGGATACACCAACGTGCTTTGCTGAATGGGGGTAATGAAGATCCTTCAAAGACTTATTTTTCGGCGGGCGGCAAGTCGGATGTTTTTGGCGCAAGGTTGGGTGTAGAAGGTCTTGGTAGATGGAAATTCTTGTTGAATTACACCCGGATAACGGCCAAGGGTAGGTATCTCATGCCGAGGGAATGGGGTCGTGATCCGTTTTATACGTTTATGCCACGGGAGAGAAACGAGGGTTATGGCGATGTGCATGCGGCAACAGCGGTATTGAGTTGGCAGTCTACCAAGGTAAAGGGTTTGGCGGCGGACATCAGTTACGGACGTTTTTATTTGCCAGATGTGAGGGATTATTCACTCAATAAGTACGGCTTTCCGGCGTATCAGCAATGCAATGTGGATGTGCGATATACTTTTGACGGCTTTTTTCAGGGGTTGGATTTGCAGTTTTTGGCTGTTTTTAAGGATGCGATTAAGACAACGTACGATTTACCAAAATATGAAATCAATAAAGTGAATCTTGCACATTTCAACCTAATATTGAATTATCATTTTTAACCTTAGGGTTTGCCTATGGACGATATATACCACGTAAAAAATTGCACTTGCGGATGTGCAGATGCTCAACAGCCCAGTGATCGCAGGTCATTTATCAAGCAAGCCTCGGCCCTTGGCCTCGGCTTGGCCTTCGGCACCAAGGTGGCCTCAGGAGTTACCCAAGATCCTCATGCACTGAACAATATCAAGAAATCTGAAGTAGTAAAATCGGGGAAAGCCCAGCATTTCACCCTGCTCCATACCTCTGATATTCATGCCCAGCTGGATGTCCACGATGAGTTTTTTCTCGAAAACGGACAGCCCGTTTATAAAAAGCGCGGCGGCATGGCCTCGCTGAAAACCATGATCCAAACCCTCAAAGCCGAAAATCCTCTCAATACCTTGGTGATTGACGGTGGCGACTGCTTTCAAGGGGGCGGCGTAGCCGCCCTATCGCAAGGAAAAGCCATCGTGCCGCTCATGAATAACATCGGCTATGATTTGATGTTGCCCGGAAACTGGGAAGTGGTGTACGGAAAAGACATGATGATGCGCGACCTAGGTGCCTACACAGGGGCAAAAATCTGCGCCAACATGTTCCATGATACCCAAGATGAATCGAAAGGAGATATGATTTTTCCGCCCTATTGGACAACCCGCGTGGCAGGTGTTAAAATTGGATTTATTGGGTACAATGACCCGCTTACGCCGAAACGACAAAGTCCGGCCTATAGCCATGGTATCCAATTTACGGATCCATCGGTAAATGCGGCGAAGTATGTGAAGATTCTGCGCGACTACGAACAATGTGCCATGGTTTTTATGGTTACCCACATGGGCCTTGCCCAGCAAGTGGATTTGGCCAATAAGCCCTATGTAGATGGCGTGGATTATATCCTCGGCGCCGATACCCACGAACGGGTGCGCAAACCCATCGAAGGAAAGTATTCCAAAGTGACTGAACCCGGTGCTTTTGGTTCGTTTGTGGCCAAGTTGGACATCGTGGTGGAGAATGGCATCGTGAAGGAACACCACTATAACTTAATGGATGTTGATCCGGAAATGTATCAGCCAGATGCAGAAATGCTATCGCTGGTAGAAGCTGCTAAAGCCCCGTATCGCAAAGAATTGAATACCGTCATTGGTAGCAGTAAAACCACACTGGTGCGCTATTATGTGATGGAAACGCCCATGGATAACCTGATTACTGACGCGTTGATGTGGAAACTGAAACCCGATATCGCGCTGTCTAACGGATTCAGATTCTGTCCACCCCTGGTCCCAGACCCCAAAACCAAACTAGCCACCATCACCAACGACTACCTATGGAGTATGCTGCCGGTGAATTCCGAAGCGAAATGGGCCCAAATAACGGGTGCTCAGTTGAAGCAGTGGTTGGAAAAGGAATTGGAAAACGTGTTTGCCAAAGATCCCACAAAACGCTTTGGTGGTTGGGTGGTGCGATTCAAAGGGATGGAAGTGAACTTTACGGCCGACAAGCCCAAAGGCGAGCGGGTGAATTGGATTAAAATCAAGGGAAAAAAAATGGAGCCAACCAAATTGTATTCGGTCATCGCCTGCGACCGTGAAGGTGACCCAGTGGATACTTTGTGTAGGATCGAAAAAGTTCAAAATCCCAAATTGTTGGGCATCAATCTCCATGATATTATGCGCGAGTATTTGAAGAAATTCTCTCCCGTATCGCCCAAGGTTGAAGGACGGATTCATTGTACGGATAAGCCCATCGATTTATTGTCGCAGTTGGAAGGGTATGATTATGAGTTTGTCTGAGGTTCGTGATTTTTGTCACAGTAAAAGCGTTGGGATAACAGGACCTTTGTAAGATTCAATCATAGAAATCATGGAAATATTGGGTTATATCGGTGCGATTTTGATGGGACTGTCGCTAGGTCTGATTGGCGGCGGCGGGTCTATTTTAACAGTGCCTATTTTGGTGTATTTGTTTCAGGTGGATGCTGTATTGGCTACTGCCTATTCACTGTTTATTGTGGGATTGACCTCTCTGGTGGGCTCATTTAGTCACATCAAATTGGGCAATATTCATTGGCGTACTGCAATTGTTTTCGGGATACCAAGTATCATTAGTGTGTTTTTGACCCGCAGTTATTTGGTGCCTAGGATTCCGGATCCGATTTTGACTTTCGGACAGGATCCAAGCGGAGGTGCGTCGATGGTGATTACAAAGTCGGTAGGTTTGCTGTTGCTCTTCGCGGTTATCATGGTGATGGCGGCATACAGCATGATCAAGCCAACGAAAAAGCCCGCGGCGGATGGATTGCAAGCCAATGAAAACAATGAACCACAGTTCAATTACCCGTTGATTTTGGCCGAGGGTGCCATTGTGGGTGTAGTAACAGGGTTGGTGGGTGCCGGTGGTGGATTTTTGATTATTCCTGCCTTGGTGTTGTTGGCGAAATTACCCATGAAAAAGGCGGTGGGTACATCGCTCATGATCATCGCGGCGAAATCATTGATTGGTTTTGTGGGCGATATGCGAGGTGATGAAGTCATTGATTGGTCGTTTTTGGGTGTCTTTTCCAGCATCGCTGTAGTGGGTATTTTGCTTGGTAGTTGGCTTTCAAAGCGCATTCCCGGAGAAAAACTCAAGCCCGCGTTTGGGTGGTTCGTTTTGGTGATGGGGACCTACATTATTATCAAAGAATTGTTTTAATTTCACATTTCCATGGAAGGCGGTACTCAGAAAGACGTTGACAAGTTGATCAAGCAGGTAAATGCTTTGCTTTGGGGTGTAGGCGGAATTTTGGCCGTTGTGGTGGTGATGGTGCTGTTGATTTTTGTGGGCGATGATATGGCCCAGGAGGACGTAGATACTTCAACCAACCGGGCCTTGATCGATAGTGCGGCACCGGTGAATCACCCGTCCTTGGACGAATCGAATGACTTATGGACGGCCGCGGACTTATCCCAAGCGCCCAAGGCCATGCAAGCGCAATTGGAATATGGCAAGGATTTGATTGTCAATACCGCTAAATATTTGGGTCCAAAAGGCAGTGTGGCGCATCTCACCAATGGCATGAATTGTCAGAATTGCCACTTGAATGCAGGAACCCAGCCTTACGGGAACAACTATGGTTCTGTGGCGAGTACCTATCCAAAATATAGGGGTAGAAGTGGTGCCATCGAAGATATTTACAAGCGGGTGGCTGATTGTTTCGAGCGTTCACTAAACGGCACAGCGCCTAAGGTGGGTAGCAAGGAGATGGAAGCCATCGTTGCCTACATTAATTATGTGGGTAGCAATGTGAAAAAGGGCGATAAGGCCAAAGGTTCTGGGATCTACGAATTGGCGCTGCTGGATCGTGCTGCAGATCCTGTGAAAGGAAAAGAATTGTATACTGCGAAATGCGTCAGCTGTCACCAAGCCGATGGCTCGGGGATGATGAACGCCGATAAAATTGCCTATCAGTATCCACCGCTGTGGGGCGATCATTCATACAATCATGGTGCGGGATTGTATCGATTATCCAGGTTTGCTGGGTATATCAAAGCGAATATGCCTTTGGGGGCGAGTTACAATGCGCCGATGCTAAGCGATGAAGAAGCTTGGGACTTGGCGGCTTATGTGAATTCGATGCCCAGGCCGAGCAAGGATTTGAGCAAAGATTGGCCGAAATTGGAGGAAAAGAACTTTGATCATCCATTTGGTCCTTTCGCCGATGCATTCTCCGAAGAGCAACACAAATTTGGTCCATTCAAACCCATCAAAGAAGCCCAGAAAAAGGCAAAGAAGGGTTGATAGAATCGCGCTGAAAACACAATAATATACGAAAAAAATGTCAGAAAATCAAGTAAATACGGTTGAAACAAGCAACGCAGGCATGGAAGCATGTTGTGTGGTGCAGTGTGATTTGGTGTTGGGAGAGAATTACTGGAACAACCAATATGAGTCTGGCAAAACGGGCTGGGATTTGGGTATGGCGTCTCCTGCATTGGTGAAATACATCGATACGTTGGAGAATAAGCAAGCTCGCGTGTTAATTCCTGGTTGTGGTAACGCTTATGAAGCGCAGTATCTGCTTGATCAAGGATTTACGGATGTTACTTTGATTGACATCGCCCCGGCATTGGTTGAAAAATTGCAATCGAAATATGCCAATAATCCCCACATTCAGGTGGTGTTGGGTGATTTTTTTGAGTTTGAAGGACAGTTTGATGTCATCATTGAACAAACCTTCTTTTGTGCCATTCAGCCCTATATGCGCAGTGAATATGTGAAGCGTATGCGCAAGTTGCTTTCGGCGGAAGGGGAATTGGCGGGTTTGTTGTTTGATACGCGGTTTGAGTTCGACGGTCCGCCGTTTGGGGGCTGTAAGTGTGAGTATTTGCCCTTTTTTGATGAGGGGGGATTGCGTGTAGACGAAATGGAGATTACAGCGAATTCGGCATCGCCCAGGGCGGGAAAAGAACTGTTCTTCCGCGCGGGTGTCAAGAAATCAACCGATGCCTGTGTGGAGGATGCTGCATGTGGGATCAAACAATATGCGAGCATCGCAGAGAAATTACAGTGGAATAATACCAATCAAGATAAAAAATAAGCATATGAATATAGAGCAAATCTACACCGGATGTTTGGCGCAAGGTGCCTATTACATCCACAGTAACGGAGAGGCAGTGATCATCGATCCATTGCGTGAAGTACAGCCCTATTTGGATCGTTTGGCCAAGGACGGGGTGAAGTTGAAGTATATTTTTGAGACCCATTTTCACGCTGATTTCGTGAGCGGTCATTTGGATTTGAGTCATAAGACCGGCGCAACGATCGTTTACGGTCCAACCGCTAATCCAGAATTCGACTGTTTGATCGCTGAAGACCAACAGGTGTTCCAAGTGGGAGATATTACGTTGGAGGTGTTGCATACGCCCGGACACACCATGGAAAGTACTTGCTATTTGTTGAAGGATGCTGCCGGCAATCCGCACAGTTTGTTCAGTGGTGATACCTTGTTTTTGGGCGATGTAGGCAGACCTGATTTGGCACAGAAAGCGGCGGATATGACGCAAGAGCAATTGGCGGGCATGTTGTATGAATCATTGATGAACAAGATCATGCCTTTGCCGAATGAGGTTATGGTGTATCCTGCACACGGGGCGGGTAGCGCTTGTGGTAAGAACATGATGAAGGAAACGATGGACAGTTTGGGACATCAGAAGGAGATGAATTATGCGTTGAACCAGCCAAGCAAAGAAGCGTTCATTGAAGCGGTTTTGGATGGTTTGTTGCCTCCGCCTGCGTATTTCCCCATGAATGTGGCCATGAACAAAAAGGGCTATGAGTCGGTGGATGTGGTGATGAACAACGGTATGCGTGCCTTGAGTGTGGCTGAGTTTGAAGCTGCTGCAGAAACCATGGATGCGGTGATGTTGGATACCCGTGGTGCGGGCGATTTTGCGATGGGTTTTGTGCCACGAAGCATCAATATTGGTATTGACGGACAGTTTGCGCCTTGGGTGGGTTCTGTTATTGGCGATGTGAAAACACCGTTGTTGTTGATTACCGACGAAGGTCGTGAAATGGAGACTGTAACGCGTTTGACCCGTGTGGGATTCGATAATTTGTTGGGTCATTTGAGTGGCGGATTTGCTGCTTGGAAATCGGCCGGAAAAGAGATCGATACAGTAAATAGAATCAGTGCAGAAGTGTTTGCATCTGAAGTGAGTGTGGGTGTTTCTAAGGTGGTGGATGTGCGCAAAGAGAGCGAATACAGGGCTGAGCACGTTGACGAGGCATACAACAAACCCTTGGATTTCATCAACGATTGGTTTGCGGAAGTAGCCAATGAGGAGGAATTCTACATGCATTGTGCGGGTGGATATCGCAGCATGATTGCGGCCTCGATTTTGAAGGCCCGTGGGATTCATAATTTTAAGGAAGTTGCAGGTGGTTTTGGTGCGATTGCCAAAACAGATGTGCCCAAAACTGATTTTGTTTGTCAGAGTAAATTACAGCAGCAATCATCATGATAGACTGGATAGTACAACCTTGGCCCTGGTATGTGGCGGGGATTTTTATCGGACTTACGGTGCCTGCGCTGTTGTTGTTGGGCAATAAAACCTTCGGGATTTCGAGTTCATTGAGGCATATTTGTGCTGCGTGTATTCCTACCAAAATTCCTTTCTTTAACTACGATTGGAAAAAGGAGTCTTGGAATTTGTATTTCGTGGTTGGGACATTGATTGGTGGCTTTGTGGCTGCGCAGTTTTTGTCGAACCCCGATGATATGGTCATCGCAGACGCTACCCGTGCCCATTTGCAGCAGCATGGCGTAATTGACTTTGCGGGAATGTTGCCTTCAGACATTTTTAGTTGGGATGCGCTATTATCGGTACGTGGATTCATTTTTACCGTAGTTGGTGGTTTTCTGGTGGGTTTTGGAACGCGTTATGCGGGCGGCTGCACCAGTGGTCATGCCATAATGGGGTTGAGTAATTTGCAATGGCCATCGTTGGTGGCGACTTGCTGCTTCATGTTAGGCGGTATCTTGATGACTTGGTTTGGTATTCCTTTTTTATTGTCCCTCTAAAATTTAAACGATGACAAAACATTCAGATCAGATGGTAGAAACGGGCACGGCCTGTGTGAACGAATCAGCGGTAGTGAAACCGTGGTATAGCAATTTGAAGTACTTGGTGGTGGGCATGATTTTCGGGATTGTGTTTGTGAAGGCGGAGATCATTAGTTGGTTTCGCATTCAAGAGATGTTTCGATTTGAAAGCTTTCACATGTATGGAGTGATTGGCACGGCCGTGGTTGTGGGAATGATATCGGTACAAATCATCAAAGCAAGAAAGGCGAAGTCGATCGAAGGCGAAGCCATTGTGATTCACGATAAGGAGTTTAGCAAAGGACAGATTTATGGTGGGTTGATTTTTGGATTGGGCTGGGCGATTACCGGTGCATGTCCGGGTCCATTGTTTGCCCAAATCGGTGCTGGGTTTACGGTGGTGATCGTGACTTTTTTAAGCGCGGTTTTGGGGACTTGGGTATACGGGAAGTATCGCGACAAGTTGCCTCATTAATTTTATAGAATTCAACAATTGAGGGCCTCATGGTGACTTTGGTTACTGTGAGGCCTTTTTTTATGCTGTTGTTTTGTAAATAAATTAGAACGTATGAAAACAATAAAATCTTTGGTACAAGAAGAAGGCGCCACGGTAATCGATGTGCGCAGTAGTTGGGAATTTGCTGATGGACATGTTGATGGGGCGTTGAATATTCCTTTGGAGGAAATCCCAGGCCGTTTGGCGGAGATTCAAGCATTGAAGCAGCCGTTGGTGGTGTATTGCAGAAGTGGAAATCGCAGCGGTATGGCTCAAGGGTTTTTGTCGCAGGCGGGCATCCAAGATGTCTACAATGGGGGTGGTTTGGGCGATATGCGCATTCAATTGATGTAATATGTGGTATGCGTTAACCCATCATTGGAATGTAGCTCGCGTGTTGCGGGTATTTTTGGGGGTGATGATTATTGTTCAGGGTACGGTCAATCACGATTACGGCGTTTTGGCGATGGGCGGATTTTTTACTCTATTTGGTCTGTTTACTACGGGATGCTGTGGTATGAGTGGATGCAATACAGAGACAACACAACTGCGTCAAAATAGGATTGAGGACATTACCTTTGAGGAAGTAGAAAACAAAAAATAAAAAACAAGATGAATAAATTGAATGCAATTGGATTGATAGGCGCAGCGATGTTGTTATTGTCTGCCTGTGGCGGCGCAACGAAGGTGGCGGATGCCAATGCTGGTGCAAGTGTTTCTGGGTCAACCGCGGTTGAATCGAACAGCAGTGTGCCCCAGCCGAAGGCTGGGGAAACCATCATCGTAGACGTGAGAACTGTGGCTGAGTGGGAAAATGACGGACATGCAAATTGTTCCGTGAACATTCCTTTGGATCAGCTGGAGTCGAGGATGGGTGAATTGAAAAAAGACCAGAAGGTGATTTTGGTTTGCAGAAGTGGAAACAGAGCTGGAAGGGCCAAAGAACTCCTTGAGAGCGTGGGTTTTACGCAAGTAGAGAACAAAGGCGCTTGGCAAAATATTGAATGCAAATAAAAGCAAACGGGCTTTCATGGCCTATCTTTGTAAGGCCATGAAAGCCCGTTTGCTTTTGATCGTGTTTCTACTCACCCAAACCTCCCTCCAACAATTGTGGGGTGCTGCGGCTTTGGTAGAACATTATTATGAGCACAATGCAGGTGTACAGGAAATGCCATTGTTGGATTTTCTGGTTCGACATTACACCGAGGCCCACGAACAAGATGGGCATCCTGAAAAAGATCATTCTATGCCATTCCACCACGTGGATGGATCGTTGCAGTTGGGGTATTACACACCGCTGGATCAACAATTATCGGCCCTGAGTATTTCACTCCCCGATCAGCATGCCTTTTTGGTAAGTCAATTTCAGTCATCGCCATGCACAGGGGTGCTGAACGCGGTTTGGCAGCCGCCACGTTGCTAGGTTAGCGAATTTTCATCTTTACGGTTGTATAACTGTGGTGCTTTAGCTCGGGTATTGCACTTTTTCATTTCATGTATTTAAGCGTTCCAATGCGCCCTCATTGGCATTAATCACAACACTATGTTGCAAAAAATTATCGCTTTTAGCGTAAAACAGAAATTATTGGTGGCGCTGGGTGTGGTAGCCCTGATCGTTACCGGCATGTATCAATTGACCAAGTTGCCCATTGATGCGGTGCCAGATATTACCGATAATCAAGTTCAGCTCATTACCGTGGCGCCTTCTTTGGGGGCTACAGATATTGAGCGATTGGTGACAGCCCCTGTTGAGCAGATTTGCAGAAACATTCCCGGCCTCAAAAACATGCGGAGTTTCTCGCGGTTTGGTTTGTCAATCGTTACCCTGGTTTTTGAAGAAGATATAGATGTCTATTGGGCCCGACAGCAAGTTTCGGAGCGATTGGTGGTCATCAATGCACAAATCCCTAAAGGGGTGGGACAACCGCAATTGGCGCCCATTACCACCGGTTTGGGTGAGATCTATCAGTATGTATTGCGTCCGGCCAAAGGTTATGAAAACCAATGGACACCCACAGAACTCCGCACCTTGCAGGATTGGTTTGTGAGAAAACAATTGCTGGGTGTAAAAGGGGTTGCAGATGTGAGTAGCTATGGCGGCTATCAAAAACAGTTTCAAGTAACCTTAAATCCCGGAAAATTACTGTCGGCCGGTGTGGGTATCAACGAAGTGTTCGACGCTCTAAGCAAAGAAAATGCCAATACGGGCGGCAGTTATATTGAAAAAGGTCCACAGGCCTTGTTTGTTCGCACCGAGGGATTGCTCACCAATGCTGAGGAAATCGGCAGTGTTGTGGTGAAATTGGGAGACAATGGGGTGCCTGTTTTGGTGAAGGATGTGGCGAATATCACCGAGGGTTCAGCGACCCGTTATGGTGCCATGTGTTACAATGCCGATGGCGAGGTTGCCGGTGCTGTTGTGATGATGCTAAAGGGTGCCAATAGCAATGAAGTGGTTGGTGCCGTGAAAGAGCGAGTGGCAAATATCCAAAAACAATTGCCCAAAGGGGTTGTGATGGAGGCCTTTTTGGATCGCACAAAAATGGTGAACAATGCCATCGGAACAGTGGAGAAGAACTTGGCAGAAGGCGCATTGATCGTTGTACTTGTCTTGGTTTTGGCGTTGGGCAGTTTGCGGGCCGGATTTGTGGTGGCCTCAGTGATTCCTTTGGCGATGTTGTTTGCCATCATTATGATGAATCTGTTTGGGGTTAGCGGCAATTTGATGAGCTTGGGGGCCTTGGATTTCGGACTCATTATCGATGGTGCTGTGATTATCGTAGAGGCCATATTGC
>JAHEMG010000160.1 GCA_024643755.1 Flavobacteriales bacterium
GAAAACAACATCCCATTCTTCGGAATATGCTTGGGCATGCAGTGCTCAGTGATTGAATTTGCCAGAAACGTATGCCACATGACCGGCGCTTTCAGTACCGAGATGGATGCAAATACGCCCTACCCTGTGATTGACTTGATGGACGGACAGAAAGACCTCACCCAAAAAGGCGGTACCATGCGCTTGGGGGCCTACGATTGCAAATTAGACAAAGACTCAAAAGCCTACAAGGCCTATGGCAAGTCGTTGATTAGCGAGAGACACCGTCATCGTTATGAATTCAACGACACATACAAAAAGCAGATTGAAGAGGCGGGCATGCGGATCACGGGCACCAATCCTCAGACGGGCTTGGCGGAAATCGTTGAAATCCCAACCCATCCTTTCTTTGTTGGGGTACAATTCCACCCTGAGCTCAAGAGTACGGTTGCCAACCCACATCCTTTGTTTGTGAAGTTTGTAAAGGCTTGTATGCAATAATTTTCTGTGCGATACTGCACGATTGAGGGGTTGGAATGGATACATTCCAGCCCCTTTTTTATTTGGGCTTAGAGTTACGATTAGTGGCGATGCACCAGTACCAAATCGGTATAAACCGGCAGGTGATCTGAAAATCCATTCATGTATTTTTTACCAGCGAAGGTGCGCAACGGCCAGCCATCGTATTTATTGCCGTCGTGTTGCAACATCCATGGGCGTTTGTATACTTGAATTTGGGGATCTTGTGCGGTAGTGCTATTGGGCATGATGGGTTCGTGGTTGTGTAAATTGGCAAAATAGAGGGATCTGCTAATCATGATTTGATCAAACATATTCCAGCCGGTATGCCATGCCAGTGTTCCTATAGTACTATCCTTGGCCCGAGCAACATAGGCCAAGTTCACGATGGGGTGATAGGCATCACCCGCATTGAGTCCTTCCGTAATTGAAACATCCTCAGGATCATCGTTAAAGTCGCCCATCAGCAGGTAATTTGCGGGGATGGTTGGGTTGTTGTGCAGGGTTTGTGACAGTGCAGCGGCGGCGGCCATGCGGCTTGCCGCACTGGCCGCGCCGCCTCGTCTACTGGGCCAATGGTTCACAAACACCGCCAATGAATCGCCCGTTAATCGCTCAACCAAATGCACCCGCATGATATCCCTGGTAGCATACCCATCGGTCAATGTAACCCGCGTCATGTATACCCCTGTAGAATAAAACTTCTTTCGATTATAAATCAATGCCACATCAATCCCACGTGCATCTGGAGATTCCCTGTGCACAATCTCAAAATCTGAACCCAATGGCTTTCTATCATCGTTCTCGGTATCCCCCGAAGGTGAATTTTGCATCGAACGGCAATGTTTGCGCAAATCTTCCAACACAAACGCATTCTCCACTTCCACCACCCCCAAAATATCGGGCGCAATGCTGTCGATCACCTTCGACATGTTATTCAACTTGTTCTGATATCGCACACTGTTCCAACGACTCTCAGAGCCCGGTAAAAATTCGGCATCGTCGTTTGGACCATCAACCGTATCAAACAAATTCTCTAGATTGTAAAACGCCACGCGAAATCCCACCGACTCACCGCCCACATAATCATACGCAGCAACGGTTAATTTCCTTTTGCCTCTGACAGACGTAGTTCCGCATCCTATCGCAAATACCGTAAGGGTCATCACGACCATCATTACAAGCGAAAAACGTTGTTTGAATCCTTGCATGGGACAAAGATACTTAATCCGTTTCGTTGCGGCGATTTGAAAAAAACGGAATCGTGTGAGATTCAGGTCGACTTAACGACTGTAATTCGGAGCTTCACGGGTAATTGCCACGTCATGGGGATGGCTTTCACGCATACCCGCATTGGTGATGCGCACAAACTTTGAGGTTTGCAACTCATCGATGGTCGCAGATCCACAATAGCCCATTCCCGCGCGGATACCGCCCACCAATTGGTAAAGCACTTCGGCAACGTGACCTTTATATGCTACTGAACCCACGATGCCTTCGGGCACCAACTTGGCCACCTCTTCTTCAGCGTCTTGGAAATAGCGATCTTTTGAACCGTCTTTCATCGCTTCGATACTGCCCATTCCACGGTAGCTCTTTACTTTTCTACCCTCAAAAAAGGTTGTTTCGCCAGGCGCTTCTTCTGTACCAGCGAACAAGCCACCGGCCATAATTACATTAGCACCAGCAACCAATGCCTTTACGATATCACCACTGTAGCGAATACCGCCATCAGCAATCACAGGAACACCCGTACCCTCAAGGGCTTGGGCCGCTTCCATCAATGCACTCAACTGAGGCATGCCTATTCCTGCGATGATACGGGTTGTGCAAATACTACCCGGACCAACACCCACCTTTACCGCATCGGCGCCCGCTTCGGCCAAGGCCTTCGCGGCCGCACCCGTAGCAATGTTACCTGCGATAATTTGCA
>JAHEMG010000172.1 GCA_024643755.1 Flavobacteriales bacterium
ACCAGTGGCGTGAAGAAAACTGTCTTTCATGTCAATACCGGCCTTGTCGTCATTGATGGCAAAGTCGTGAATGGGCGATTTGTACCCTTCCATTACCAACTTCCGTCGCTGCGATTTGGCATCATCGTATTGATACCCTTCTTCCATCTTTTTGGAAAATTCTGCTGTGCTGCACAAAATGGAATCTATGCCTCCTTTGCCATTGGGTTTGTAGAGTGCCCAAGAAATTTCTATACTATCTGTGGCCCGCTCACCCTTGGGTATTTCGGTCATGATTTTTAAAATGTCATTCCCCACTTTGTAGGGCAGAAAATCCCAAATCGGTAAATACATATAGCAGTATACCCCAAAGCCCAGCGTGATTGCGGTGAGCACGCCCATCAACTTCCAACCAAACTTTGGCGAGAACCAAGGCACATTGTGTTTCTGTCCCACCATCATAATCGCCACCAACACCAATAGCACCAAATCTTTGTAGAAAGAATGCCAGGGTTTCAGTTTGATAAAATCTCCAAAACAACCACAGTCGGTAACTTTATTAAAATATGCACTGTATCCGGTAAGGAAGGTAAAGAAGATGATCAACCCAGCGGTAATGGCCACTGTTAGCCGGATATTCCAGCCAATCAACATCGCCAAGCCCAGCAACACCTCCAAAGCACAGAAAAACACACTCATATACAAGGAGTAGTCTTTCAGCCACTTGAAAAAATCGAACATCACGCCATTGGGTTTTGCATAAGCAGAAACATCCAACATCAAACTCTCACTGAACGAAATGTCTGTCCATTCAACCACCCCTGAATCACCGTCAGACATTCCAAGCATTGGGGCCGGAAACGATAAATGACCACCCGTTTTGGGTTCATTGGGCAGGGTCGATGGCGGCAGCAATTCCGAGCCTGGCGTTAACGCCATAAATTCAAAACCCAACGATTTCGACTGCGGCAATTTAACATCAATGGTTGTTTCAGCGACAGAGGAGCCGCCCCAATAGCATCGCAAGTTGATCTTTTTCACCATTGAACCGGAATCCCCATCCTCGTCTACTCCCCGGGCTTCCAGCACCATTTCTTTCTCCCTATCAAAACTGTAAAGCACGGTTTTTTGGTCGATCAGTTTCTGACCCCCACCGTACACCACCAATCGCATCGAGTCTTGGGCCGTGGCCAAATCCTGTGCAAAGACGTCAAAATATTCGTTGAGTTTGATCCCAAAACCGCTGGGATCGTTGAGTTTTACGATACCGGAAAACACAAACAAGGCCCCGGTCAAAAATCTGGCAATGAGATAAGGAATTTTCATGGGCAACTATTGTTCCGGCAAGATACTGCAAGCAAATTACGAATGCAAAAACCTACCCATTGGGTGATTACAATCGAATCAAGGCAAAAATGGCGTAATTGATGATGTCTTGATAGTTGGCATCGGCCCCTTCGCTCACGGTGGTTTTACCCTGATTGTCTTCAATTTGTTTGATGCGGGCGATCTTCACCAAAATCATGTCGGTAAAACTGCTGATACGCATATCGCGCCAAACCTCACTGTAGTCGGTGTTCTTCAACAACATCAAATCGCGTGTCTTGGCCGCCCATTCGTCGTACACCCCAGCAATTTCCTCAATGTCGGTAGGATCTTTCTGCATCTGAATGTAATGCAACTGAATCAATGCGATCAAGCTATAATTCACGATACCCATAAACTCGCCCCGGATATCATCGCCAACCGCGTTCTTGCCTGATTCTTCGATGTTTCGAATTCGCTGCGCTTTGATGTAGATCTGATCGGTGAGACTGGAAGGACGAAACAATCGCCAAGAAGTACCATAATCTTGATTTTTCTTCAAAAAAACCTCTCTACAGGCAGTCAAAACCTCATTGTATTCTTGTTTCGTTTGGCTCATAAAAATGCGAAGATAATGGCTATATTGCAAATATGCAGTTGTTCCAAGACCTATACGTTAAACTCAATCAGCAACAACAAGATGCGGTGAACGCCGTTGAAGGACCTGTGATGGTTATCGCCGGACCAGGTACGGGGAAAACCCAAATTTTGGCAACCCGCATCCTCAATATCCTATCAAGTACCGATACCCAGCCGCAGAACATTCTGTGTTTAACCTATACCGAAGCGGGTTCCACCGCGATGCAAAAACGCTTGAGTCAGTTCATGGGTGCAGACGCTTTCAAAATCCCCATCTTCACGTTCCATGGCTTGTGCAACAAAATCATCCAAGACAACCCCGAAAAGTTTTCTCGTCGCGAACTCCGTGTGATGGATGAATTGGACAAAATCGATTTGATACAAAGCATCATCGAAGCATTGCCCCCGCAATCGCTATTGAAATCGTACCAAGAAGACGCGCAAGTATTGAGAAGAAACCTCTCCAAACT
>JAHEMG010000004.1:0-1498 GCA_024643755.1 Flavobacteriales bacterium
GCTCTTATGTCCATGCCGACCAACACAACATTGTCTTTATTCCAGGTTCTAACAGTTGTTTAATTGGTAATGATGGCGGTGTTTTTTATTGTCCCAACATCTTGGATAATTTGGCAAACCAGGCGGTGATTTATGAGAGAAACAATGGATACATCGTTACGCAATTTTATTGGGGCGACATGAGTCAAATCAAGGGTAAAAACCTGATGCTTGCCGGTGCACAAGACAACGGAACCCATCAACTCAACACCTCAGGTTTGGTGAATAAAAACATGGTGTCTGGGGGTGATGGAGGCTACTGTTTTATTAGTCCTACCAACGACAATAAACAAGTGGTTAGTTATGTATACAATCAGTTTTTTGCGACCTCCGACAACTGGGCAAACGCAGCAAAGTTGATCGACGATGCCAACACAGGAAAATTCATCAACCCCGCAACGTGGGACGATGTCAATGGATATCTGATAACGGGTAAAGGCAAGTGTACTTTATATCGGAATAAAATTGGTACTTCTTCCACCTTGGCAACAACGGTTACTGTAAGTGCAACCACTGCGAACGGTGCACCCAGTGCGATTAGTAGCAGTGTGAGCGCCACAGGAAAAGGACAAGTTTATGTCGGCACTGACGTGGGAAAACTCTATGTTACAACTGATATTAGCGCTTCGGTGCCTGTTTGGACGGACATTACAGGGACCATCAACGCAGGTAATATTAGCGATATTTTCCGCTTGAGACGTTCTGATACGCTGTTTGTTACGTTGAGTAACTATGGCAGTAGTGTAAACATTTACATGAGTACGGATGCGGGAAAAACTTGGAAATCACGGGATGGCAACATCGCTGATATGCCAATTTGGGGTATTTTATTGAATCCTAGAAAGATGGGAGAGGCCGTCATCGCGACAGAATTAGGCATCTATGGTACATCAGACATTTTCGCAACCTCAGTAGTTTGGGCCCCTTACAACGAAGGGATGGGTGCGGTTAAGGTAGCAAATTTGCGATATCGCGATGCCGATCAAACAATCATGGCAGCAACGCATGGGAGAGGCGTGTTTACGTCGGATGCCTGGGCTAAAGCAAGTCCGATAGCCAAATTCGGACTCAGCACGGACACGTTATGCTCGCATCAAACATTGAGCTTGAAAGATTCCTCTTTGAATACGCCAACTTATTGGAAATGGCGCTTTTCACCAAGCAGCGGGATACTTTTTAGAAATGGAACAGATTCTACCAGCCAAAATCCTGTAATTCAATTCACCAAAGGAGGACTTTACTCAATCTCTTTGGTTGCTGGCAATGCGATTGGTGAAGATCTTCTGACAAAAGTTGATCGCATTTTTGTGATAGACACAATACCATTAAGTGTCACCATTAGTACAAATCCAGCCACAATATGTGTCAATGACACGTTTTCTCTTGTTTCAACGCCAAATACCAATGGAAAGAGTGCTAACTTGTCTTATACATGGAAAAAGAATGGGATTTCGATTTC
>JAHEMG010000004.1:1598-59906 GCA_024643755.1 Flavobacteriales bacterium
CGGCGCTTTTTTCTTTGTTTATTTGTTTCATAATTTACATTATGTTAAATAGAATGAAACAATAAAAGTCGGATTGCTCCGACTCTTACCGTTTAATTATCTAATTACTCCATTCCTTTGATCAACGCTGCATATCTCTCTGCACCTGCTGTATCACCTATTTCTAAGCAAGCTGACTTCAAGGCTTTGCAAATATTGATTTGATCTGCTGTAGAATAATCTGCGTTATCCAAAGCACGCTCCAAATATTTCTTTGCTTCCATGAATAACATTTTCAACTCTTCGTCAACCAATTTTTTCTTGGCACCAACAGCAGCACTGCGTTTGTCGTACAGTTTGCGACTCTCATATTTCATCAATCCCAAGCCCAGGTTAAAGTTGGCATCGTAGTTAAATTCATTCAACTCTACTGCTTTGCGATAATCTGCAATGGCAGCATCGTATTTTGCCTGATTCTCATTCAAGTAAGCCCTGGTGTAATACAAGCGGCTATTTGGCTCGATGCCGATCTGACGATCAACGTCTGCATATAAACGCTGTTCTTGTTTGATACCTACGAAGAAATTCACCAATACCTGGAACATTGCGTCATCATTGTTTGATGCTGCCAATGCGGTACGGATGCAATTCTCTGCCTTCACGGTGTCGCCTATACTCAAATAAGCTTTTGACAAACCTTCTACAACGGCTGGCACAGTGTTTCCCTTATCGACCAAACCTTGCAAAATACTAATTTTGGTCGCTTTATCGCTATGCAACGATGCAACCTGCGCGTAAGTTTCTGTCAAGCTCTCTTTGGTAATTTTATTATTTGCCAAGTTGCTCGACATCGCAGTATCCAGGTAACCATATACAGCGATCAACTCTGAATAATAGATACAAAGTGTGTCGTAACTTTTGGTTGCGAAGAATCCAATGGCTTCATTATAACCCGCTGCAAAAGCGTTACCGGCCAAAGCAATACCATTGTCTTTCTCTTCCGCCTTCTTGGGCAATGTGCTTTCGTGAAACTTACGGATAGATACCATGGCTTCCAATCCAGCACCATTGGTTAGTCCTTGCAACAATTCATTGTTTTTGGCGCCGGCAATGCGTGCATATACATCGCTGCGAACCAAATACATTTTGGGCAACTCTGCAGATTTGGGATTGATTTTGGCTTTGTCGATCTCTTCTTTGGCCGTAATCAAATCCTCTACAGTGTTACTCATCAGTGCATACTCTGCTGAATTGACCGCTTTGATTTGAGCAGTACTGCATTGGGCAAAACCTAAGGTTAACGCAATGCCAAGTGTAGTTTTGAATAGATTATTCATCATTTTGGGGTGTTTCGTTGTCGTTGTCTGTGGTTATTTCCGTTGAGTTGCCTTCAGTTGCCTCCCCACCCTCAATGAATTCTGCCGCAGACTCTTCGTCTTCGTCTTCCTCTTTGGGCGATTTAGCCAAGCCAGCGATGGAATCCGATCCTTTCAGGTTGATGAGACGAACCCCTTGCGTGGCTCTACCCATTACCCTCAATTTGTCGATCGCCAATCGAATGGTTAACCCACTCTTACAGATGATCATCAAACCATCTTCATCAGTTACCGACAGAATTCCAACCAAGCTTCCGGTTTTTTCTGTGATTGATATTGTTTTCACACCTTTTCCGCCCCTACCCGTTATGCGGTAGTCTTCCAGATCAGTGCGCTTACCATATCCTTTTTCACTCAAAACCAAAATGGTTGCTTCACTCTTTCTTGGATTTACACAAACCATGCCAATCACTTCATCTTCCGCTGATTCAAGGGTTACGCCACGAACACCGGCTGCGGTTCTGCCCATTGGACGTACTTTTGCTTCAGGGAAACGAATCGCTTTACCCTGTTTCTTGGCGATAATCACCTCACTGTCTCCATCGGTCAAACAAGCCTGCAACAACTCATCGCCATCTCTAACGGTAATCGCGTTGATACCATTGGTTCTTGGACGACTGTATGCTTCCAAAGAGGTTTTTTTCACAACCCCTTGTTTGGTTACCATGATGATGAAATTGTTCTCCAAATACTCCGGATCTTTCAAATTGATCACATTCAAGTAGGCCTTTACCTTGTCATCGTTCGGTATGCTGATCAAATTCTGAATCGGTCTGCCCTTAGTCGCCTTCTGTCCTTCCGGAATCTCATAAACCTTCAACCAGAAACAACGTCCTTGTTCGGTAAACAACAGCAAGTAATTGTGGGTTGACGCGATAAACAGATGCTCAACAAAGTCGGCATCCCTATGCGATACGCCACGTAATCCTTTTCCACCACGATTCTGCTCCTTGTATTCACTCAACTGTGTGCGCTTGATATAGCCCATATGCGAGATGGTAATCACCACTTCTTCATTGGGAATCAAATCTTCAATATTGAACTCACCCGCGCTAAATTCGATGTTGGTGCGACGGACATCGCCGTATTTATCCTTGATTTCGGTGATTTCTGTCTTGATGATTTCCATGCGCAATTCCTCCGATGCCAATACACTCTCGTAGTATTGAATTTCTTTCAGAACGGCGTTGTACTCTTCACGGATTTTATCAATTTCCAGACCCGTCAAACGCTGCAATCGCATTTCCAAAATGGCTTTTGATTGAATTTCCGACAAGCCAAATTGACTCATCAGACCCTCTTTCGCAGCATCCGGGGTACGACTTTCGCGAATCAATTTGATCACTGCATCCAAATTATCTAGGGCGATGATCAATCCCTCCAAAATGTGGATACGCTTACGCGCTTCATCCAACAAATACTGGGTTCTACGCTGAACGATTTCATGGCGATGATTCACGTAATGATGAATCATGTCCTTCAAATTCAACATTTCAGGTCGACCAGCCACCAATGCAATATTGTTTACAGAGAAACTACTTTGCAGGGGTGTGTATTTGTACAATTGGTTTAATATGATGTTTGGAATGGCATCGCGTTTCAAGTCGAATACGATACGCATACCTTGACGACCGCTTTCATCGCGTACTGCCGATATACCATCAATCACTTTTTCGTTGATCAAATCAACCGTTTTGATAATAATTTGCGAAGGGGTAACCTGATAAGGCACCTCTGTCACCACGATCATTTCTTTGCCCGTGCTGGACACTTCCACTTCTGCTTTTCCGCGCATCACAACCCTACCTCTGCCCGTTTCGAAAGCGTCTTTGATGCCTTCTACCCCGTAGATTGTTCCACCCGTAGGGAAATCAGGACCTTTGATGTAATTCATCAACTCACTGATTTCAATCTCACGGTTATCAATGTAGGCGATGATACCCTCACAAACCTCTGTCAAGTTATGCGGGGCCATATTGGTTGCCATACCTACGGCAATACCACTGGCTCCATTGACCAACAAATTGGGAATCTTAGCTGGCATCACTGAAGGCTCTTCCAAACTTTCGTCGAAGTTGGGCCTAAAGTCTACCGTATCCTTGTCGATATCCACCATCATCTCTTCTGCAATTTTTCGCAAACGAGCTTCGGTGTAACGCATCGCCGCTGGCGGATCTCCGTCAATAGAACCAAAGTTACCCTGTCCGTCTACAAACGGATAACGCAAACTCCAATCCTGTGCCATACGAACCATGGTGTCGTATACGGAACTATCACCATGTGGGTGATACTTACCCAATACTTCACCTACGATACGTGCTGATTTCTTGTGGGCTCGGTTAGACGCCAATCCCAATTCAGTCATACCATATAATACCCTTCGGTGAACGGGCTTTAAACCATCTCTAACGTCTGGTAATGCGCGGGAAACAATCACTGACATCGAATAATCGATGTAGGCTGTTTTCATTTCATCCTCAATGTTGATGGAGATAATTCTCTCTTTGTTTTCGTTTAACTCATCCATGGAAATAGTCGATTATACAAATTACGCTGAAACACCACCAAAACCATCAAAAGGTGGCTTGATGTTGCCCACAAATTTTATACATTTTGGGGCGATAAATTGGCTGTATGAAGATGTAGTTTCAAGCCAATTAAAAACAAAAAGGGAAGGTTGCCCTTCCCTTTTTGTTTATTCTATTCAAATTTAAATTACTTGCGCAAATCCGCAGGCGGATTGTACTGTGTTTTCTTTTTCGGCAAGCTGGTTGTACCTGCCTTCAAGTACTTGATTTTACCCGCACCTGTGGGCTCTAATACTTGCATTTTGCCCATACCCAACGCTTCTAACTTAGGTTGAACTTCCAACAAATCACCAGCAACAACCACAACCATTTTGTCCAAATTCAACTGTTCTTTTGCCAGTGCATTTACTTGTTCTTTGGTCATGCTCTGAAGAATTCTCAATTGCTCATCAGCATAATTCACAGGCAAGTTCCTGTTGGCCATTTGAAGAATGTAACCAGCTTTTTGTCCGATCGACTCATACTCCAACGCTTCACTTGCCACCAATGCTGATTTGGTAAAGGCAAATTCTTCGTCGGTAATGCCATTGTTTCTGTAACGAACCAACTCATCAATGATTTCAACAATGGCACTGTCTGTTGCTCTTGCTTTTACACCCGCAGAGATGGTGTAGGTACCAGGCAAATCCTTGTATGAAGAAGAAAATCCTCCACGGATACCATAAGTCCATGCTTTGTCTTCACGGATGTTCAAGTTCAAACGACTATTGAAGTTTCCAGCCAACGCAAAGTTCATTACGCTGTTTTGGAAAAACTTACCTGTTGCATCGTAGGGCAATGATTTAAAGCCCACATAAATATCACTTTGATCAGCATCGGTGTACTTCACACCAAACAACTGGGGTGTTTCTACTGACATTGCAGGAGCTGGCTTGGGAACGGTAACGTTCTTCTTCTCCCACTTCTTCAAAAAGGCAAACTTCGCATCTACTTCGGCTGCAGTCAATGGACCAACCACCACCATTTTCGTCAAATTGGGTGCATAGTTCGCATTGTAATACGCTTTGCAATGCTCCAAAGACACTTTGTCGTAATCATCGGCCAAAACAGACGTACCTAACGCGTTTTCGCCATTCATCAAACGCTTCCAGGCATTTGAAGCACCCACACTGCGGTTTCTCAAACTGCTGTTTGCACCTTCTTTTGCTCTAGATTTATTTTTCTTGAATTCAGCTTCGTCCCAACGGGGCTTGAACATCATTTCTTCCAACAAAGCAACAGCCGCATCTAATTTGTCTTTCTCACAAGACAATGTGATGCTTGTTCCAGTAGTTCCGGCACCAAACCCAATATTCACACCCAATTTCTCAAACTCCTTTTCCAATTCTGTGGGAGTATGCAGTGCAGTACCTGTTTCCATTGCACTAGCCAACAATTCAGCAGTACCTTTGGGAACAATTTTGCCATCTTCCAACAAACGTCCACCCTCAATATTTATTTGTACAATGACACGGGGAGTTTCATCGAAATAAGTCGACCAAATTTCCAAGCCATTGTCAAGAATGTTTTTGTCTACTTTGGGTGTTTTTGCAGATGTGATTGCTTTGGGTTGAGGACGGATACTGCGATCGAAATTGTCTTTCACCGTACGCAAAGTAAGACCGCTATATTCTGCTTCCGCGATGGCACTTTTGAAACCTGCATTGGGGTTTATGCTCTGATATTTTGGCTTCTCAGCACCTTCTGCCACTTGGGCTGGGGTAATGATCACTGTAGACGAAAACTTATTTTTGATGTATCGCTCATAAACCCTCAAAATATCTGCTTTGGTCAAATTCCTGTAGCGATTGGCATCATCCTCTAGGTTGTAACTAGCACCATTTGCATTTTTCGCATCCAAATACCAAAAAGAACTCAAATAGTTGGCCTTGGTACTTACGTCCTCCAAACCACTAGAGTAATTACTCAAAATGTTTGTTTTGGCGCGCTCCAAATCTTCATCAGAAAATCCAACAATACCGAATGAATCAATGGTAGATTTCAGCAATTGCTGCAACTTAGGAATGTCTGAATAAGGATAACCAACAACGGTAAATGAAAATTCACCAGCCAATTCGTGGTTAATCATGCTCAACGGGTTATTGCTCGCATCAGCTTGCAAGGCCCATTCGGCATCCACCAATTTTTTGTAAATTGTAGAGTTTCTTGTACCACCCATCAAATATGCCAATACGTCCAAAGCCGCTTCGTCTGGGTGCTGCACAGGCACACCTACAAAAGTTGAATAAATCAAAGGGACATAGGCATTTGCATCTGGGTAAGTCATTACCTTATTCTCTTTCAAGCGCACAGGGGGAACGGCTTGTTTTTTAACTTCTGGACCTTTTTGAATCGAGCCATAGTATTTGTCGACCCAAGCAACCACCTCATTGGTGTTCACATCACCAGAAACGATAACACAAGCGTTATTGGGACCATACCAGCGCAAGAAAAAGTTCTTCAAATCATTGCTATCTGCACGATCCAAGTCGTCAACAAAACCAATGGTTGACCAGCTGTAAGGGTGTTCTTTTGGATACAATTCCTGATCTTTTACTTCCATCAAGAAACCGTAAGGAACATTGTATCGCTGATCTTTTTCATTTTTAACGGTACTACGTTGAATTTCAAACTTCTTGTTGGTAAACGCTTCCAAGAAGCAACCCATACGATCTGCTTCCATCCACAAAGCTGTTTCAGTGAAGTTGCTCGGGAACGTTTCGATATATACCGTTCTATCGCGGGTAGTATTACCATTGACATCGCCACCATAGTTTTTGATGATTTTAAAGTGTTCTTCGTCCGCTACGTGTTGAGAACCTTGGAACAACATGTGCTCAAAGAAGTGAGCAAATCCTGATTTACCGCGGGTTTCACGCGCTGAACCCACATGGTAGGTTACGTTTAAGTGAGCCACTGGATCACTGTGATCCTCACTAACAATCAGGGTAAGTCCGTTGGGATACTGATACTTTGAATAAGGTACGACGAGCTTTCCTGGCTGAGCGTCAACCTTTTCGATGAGTGTTGCTTGGGCTTGCGCCGATGGCACCAAAGACCACAAAGCGAAACCTATCAGAAACAGTTTTTTCATAAGTTACAAATGTAGTCATTTCAATGATTTCAATAAAATCGAATAGACCAAAATGCCAAAATAATCGGCTATCGCACGCACAGCGGACACAACAGTTAAGTCGGGTGAAATCAGCGCAATTTTTCCGCCAAATAAGGCGCCGTTACGCTCTTTGTTACTGCAACCATGTCTTCAGGAACACCTTGAAACACCATTTCACCACCAGCACTGCCCGCCTCAGGTCCCAAATCGATAATCCAATCAGCACATTTTACCACATCCAAATTGTGCTCGATACAAAGAACCGTATTGCCTTGCGCAATCAATGCATCGAACGATTTCATCAATTTCTTGATGTCGTGAAAATGCAGGCCCGTTGTGGGTTCGTCGAAAATAAACAGTGTGCCGCCTTCTTTATTCGGACTCGCCTTGCTCAAGAAAAAGGCCAACTTAACCCGTTGTGCTTCTCCTCCACTCAAGGTATTCGACCCCTGCCCTAACTTCACATACCCCAATCCTACATCTTGCAATGGCTTGATCCGTTCTCTTACAGATTTTACATCTGCAAAAAAGTCCATCGCCTCATCCACCGTTAAATCCAATACTTCAAAAATGTTTTTACCGTTGTATTCTACCTCAAGGACTTCCTTTTTATAGCGATGACCACCACACGCTTCACATTCAAGTTTGATGTCGGCCATGAACTGCATTTCGATCACCGTTTCACCTTCGCCCTGACAAACGTCGCACCTTCCACCATCCACATTAAAAGAAAAATGTGAGGGTTTGAAACCATTGAATTTTGAAGTAGGTGTATTTGCGAACAAATCACGGATTTCATCAAACGCTTTCACATAGGTAACAGGATTACTGCGGCTGCTTTTGCCAATGGGGTTTTGATCCACCATCTCTACAGCTTTCACCAAGGATACCGCGCCAGACAATTTCTTAAATTTGCCGGGTTTGGTCGTGGTGAACAATCCCAATTCCCGACTTAGCGCTGGGAAAAGCACTTGTTTGATCAACGTTGTTTTACCAGACCCAGAAACACCCGTAACCACGGTGAATGATTCCAGTGGAAACTTACAGGTCACATTTTTTAGGTTATTCGCCGTAACATCTTCTAATTCAATGTAATGGGGCGATTTTCTGCGATTCGATGGGACTTCAATCTGCTCACTTCCCAACAAATATTTCCCCGTTAGACTATCCGAACAATGCGATATGCCCTCAAAGGGTCCTTGGTATAATAACTGTCCGCCCAATGTCCCCGCGAACGGCCCAATGTCAATGACATTTTCCGCGTTGCGCATGATGTCTTCGTCGTGTTCAACCACGATCACCGTATTGCCTTCTTTTTGTAGGGCTTTCAGCACGGTAATCAATCGCTCGGTATCCCGGGAATGAAGTCCAATACTTGGTTCGTCCAAAATGTACATCGAACCGGTCAAATTGCTACCCAAGGACGTCGCCAAGTTAATCCTTTGACTTTCCCCGCCGCTCAAGGTGTTACTCAATCGGTTTAGTGACAAATACCCCAATCCGACATCGCTCAGAAATTGTAAACGCCCTTTGATTTCTTCGATGATGCGTTCTGCAATGGCGGTATCCGTTTGATTCATCGCAAGTTGCTTGAAATACGACAAGGCACTATCTACCTCCATCAACAGCAATTCTTGTATGCTCAGCTGCTCTGGGGCAGTGGTTGACAGTACTTTCACGTAGGCCGCTTCTTTTCTAAGACGGGTTCCAAGGCAATCTGGACAAGTTGTTTTGCCACGGTATCGCGCAGCCAAAACGCGGTATTGAATCTTGTACGACTTATCTTCGATGTATTTGAAAAAATCCAATATACCAGGCAATGCTTTGCTGCCTTCCCACAGTAGTTTCAGCTGCGATTCATCCAAATCTCGGATGGCCCGATGGATGGGAAAATCCACTTTGTTGGCCAATCGGATAAAATCATTTCTCCACTCTCCCATGGTTTCGCCCTTCCATGGTGCTACTGCGCCCTCAAATACGCTGAGCGATGTATCTGGAATAACCAAATCTCGATCAAGTCCAAGGACCGAGCCGAAGCCTTCACACGTTCTACATGCGCCGTGTGGGTTGTTAAAACTCAAAAAATCTTTGGTGGGGATTTCGAATTTCACGCCATCAAGTTCAAAGCGATTGTTGAAATCGACCGCCGCTTGACTTTCCATGAAATACACCGTGCAATTGCCATCACCTTCCCAAAAAGCCGTTTCGCAGGCGTCAAACAACCTGGATTGAAACTCTTCATCTTCGGGTTGAATCAACAAACGATCAACCACTAGATAGACAGCTTGATCCAAACTCACCTGCTCATCGAGTAAGGTTTGCACTGAAAACAGTTGATTCTCACACCAAATCCGGCTAAAGCCCTTTTGAATGAGCAAATCCCAGTCAGCTGTTGAACGGGTTTTCTCTGGCTGAATAGCCATAATCAATGCCCGCTCTCCCACTTTGTGCGTTTGGCAATATTGCAAAACATCTTCGGATGTTTCTCGCTTCACTTCCCTACCAGAAATCGGTGAAATGGTGTGACCTGCCCTGCTAAACAGTAATTTTATATAATCGTATATCTCCGTTGAAGTTGCAACTGTACTGCGGGGATTCCGTGTATTTACTTTCTGTTCGATGGCTACTGCCGGACAAAGTCCTTGGATATCATCGACCAACGGTTTTTTCATTCTACCCAAAAATTGTCGGGCATAACTACTCAAACTCTCCACATATCTACGCTGTCCTTCCGCAAACAACGTTTCAAACACCAAGCTTGATTTACCACTACCCGACACGCCGGTTACCACGGTAAAAGAACCATGGTCAATTTCAACGTTGATATTCTTTAAATTATGTTGCTGCGCATTTACAATGCGAATCTTTTTTTCTAGCGTAGACATGCCCGATTTTGAAGTTATTGTATTGTATCGCGCTGTATGGAAGCACCGGCACAAATGCCTCTGCCGTTGATGATGTTGCTGTAGATGGGCGTTGGATCAGAAAACAGGTTGCTCGACTTTCTGTAATTGGCCACTGATTGCAAATAGCGATAATATTCGTCGCTCAGTGATCTCACCTCTACCAAATACTTGTAGGTACTGCCTGCACTACCAAAACTGGTGATAAAATCAAATGTGCGTTTTCCGCCATTAAAGGTTCTATCGTCTAACAGGTATCCGCCCAAATCGGTTTTTACCGCATTTTGACTTAAAAACGGATCAGTGGTTGTTGGTGGCATGATCACCCATTCTTGAATAAAATCATCGAAGCGATACAAGTTGATCTCGTAGTAATTTCTTTCACTTTGGGGATCGGCGATATGACAAGTAAGTGTACCTGTAGCAAATCCGTCTGGGTCAACTCCGGTATTGTCCAACCATGTTGATTTCGGACTATTCAACTTATTTGGGAGTGTCATTTGTCCTTTCGCCGTTGCAAAATCTGGCATACTCACTTGCACGGTATATTGTTTACCCGCAACAGGTTTGAAATTCGCCAAATATTTGCTGAGACCCAAATTATAGGTCAGCGTAAAGTCTTGACTTCCGTCATTCACAACCACCTTGGCATTTTCAATAAAATCAGGCGCTGTGGTGTCCGACATAGGTATCGTTTTGGATACCTGCACTGAAAACCAGTCGTCGCTGTTCACGAAGGAGTTCACCACCAACCTCGGGGTAAATTTGATACTACTATCGTCCAAATCTGTTTCACATGAGGCCAATGCCATGGTACACAATAAGCCACCCAACCAAAATTTCATTTTCATAACCATTAAAATTCTAAACGATAAAAACCAGAAGGAATAAACACGAATGGCGTTGTGCCTTTCAAACTCAGCTTACCTGAGGTATCTAGCACCCAGCGGGCGTTGATGGGATTCATAAATCCGAATGCGTTGTACACTTGCAAGCCCCAAAACTCTCTGTAACCGCGGTTGAAATAAGGCTTGATTTCTTTGGTGAATCCAATGTCAAATCGCTTATAGCTTGGCATACGATAGTTATTTTTACTGCTAAAGTCATACACCAATTTGTTATCGGTGGTGAGATACTGTCCGGTTGGAACCGTATACACGTTACCGCTCATCCACATGGCCGACATATTAATGGTTAGCCATGTTTGGGCTTGCCAAGTAAACTGCATTTTGAGTTGGTGAGGGCGATCCCAGCGATAATCAAAAGGTTTACCGTCGTTGATAAACTCAAATGTGCGTTCGGTTTTGGAATAAGTATAACTCATCAATCCTGTACCTGAACCTGTTTTTTTGGTAATCATCGCTTCAAAGCCTTTGGCGGTTCCTGAACCTTGTACGATACTTCTCTCCCAATAATTTTTCACAAAGGGATCTTCATCAACACCGGTTAAATCGGTTATGCCATTGAACCATTTGTAATAGGTTTCGGCGGAGAACTCTACCCCTGTAGCCAATGGAAACAAATATGCAACGGATGCTTGGGTAGTTTGTTGTGGCTTGAAGTTCCCACCGCTTGGGAACCATACATCGCGCGGTAGAACGCCATTGACGCTCGAGAGTTGATGCAATCCTTGGTTGGCCACAGAGAAACCCAACTGAATGCGCTTCTTGCCCTCCAATAACTGACTTATAATAATCCTTGGCTCTGGCCTAACATAGGTTTTTTCGGTTGTCACAAATGTCCACAAGCGCATACCCAAGTTGATCGACAGTCCGATATTTGGATGCAAATCTAACTCGCCGTAGTTGGCCCATTCCAGGATGTTTTGAATATTGGCAACACCAAAGGTGGTGTCTCTTTTTGCAAGATTGGTTTGCTCTTCGATATGGGTTTGTCCGGGTTTCAACGTGTGAAAGCTCAAATGGCTACCATATCGCACAGTATGTTGGGGAGAATGCACATAGGAAAAATCGCCGTTCACGGTATAATCTGTGATGGAATTCTTCAACTCCTCTACCACTTTTGCTGCCTGTGTATTTCCCCCTTGGGTCACTGTACCGTCCAGAGAAAACAGGTTACTATATACGTATTTCGAGTATCCAGACGTGATTGACCCAAAGTGATTCGATTTAAATTCATGGGAATATCTTGCCCCTAACTGGGTATTTTGCCAAGAAGTTAGCCAATCAAAACTCAGGACCACCCTGCGATTTAGCGTATCTATTTCATCGATATTCGACGATAAACCGTATTTATCCCGGCCGTTATATACCCAAAAATTCCATTGTGAATGTTGATCAACTTTGTAATCAACTCGCGCGTTTATATCGTGGATATTACCTACCAAACCCACTTCCTCTCCCGCTCCTAGCAACCAATCCAAATAACTCCTTCTAATTCCCAATGAACCCGTTACTTTCCCACGGTGATCCAACGGACCATCCATGGTAACATTGGCCGTTAATGGGTCAACATGCATTTTGCCTGTCCAATATTTGGCTGATCCCCCATCGGTTTGAATATCAATAATTCCTCCACCGGCCCTACCACCATAGCGAGCAGGAGCAACACCGCGATAGAAATCCGCCGTTTTCATGACTTCGGCATTGTAGTTTGACAAAAAGCCCCACACGTGACCATTTCCATACAGTGGCAATCCGTTCATCAACATCAAGTTCTGATCGCCATTGCTACCGCGAACTACTAGGCCCGACAATCCTTCAATACCGCCAGTTACACCTGGTAAGTACTGCAAATATTTTACAGGATCGCTCACCGATAACACGCTCGGAGATTGTATTATGGCCTTTTTGGTGGTTGAGTAAAAGGATGGCTTGAGGTTGTACAAAGAGAGATATTCGGTCGCAGAATCCAACTCACCAAAACCCACTGGTCTGAGGAAAAAATTCTTGCTTACCGAAGCTTGAACATCAATCACCACCTTCTGGGGTTTGAATCCGGGGGCAGCGACGATGATTGTTTTATCGCCTTGTTTGGTACCAAATTGATAATATCCCTGAGCATTCGACTCAACAAAGGCATAAGATGCTGAATCTACGATGATGGCTCCGGGAATTGTTTCTAGGGTTTTCTTGTTATACACCCATCCCGTAATCGCCGGAATTTGGCCGTACACAGCGGTTGCACAGATACTGATGACGGCTGTTACAATTTTTGAAAAACTCATTCTTACAAAGATACTCAATTGCTATCGGTTTTGGGATATGATTGCTCCACTTCCACCCCGTGTGCTTGTGCTAAAACACCCCTACTTTGAATTTGCGGCTTTCGCACGCTCACCCAAATGGAAATGAGCCCATTGGGGGAATGCTGTTCAATGTGATTCAATATGTTCTCGGCAAACGTTTCCAACAGTTTCACTGGCGTTGAAGAAAGTGTCAAAATCCATTCGGTTAATTGTCCGTAATCTATGGTATTGTTCAGATCATCGGCTAAAAGCGTTGAATTCAATTTCACCTTCACACTCACAAAAAGGGTTACCTTGTTGGATTGCTCCTCATCATACCACCCAATTGGCGCATGGATTTGTAATTTGTCAATAAAAATGGTTGTTAACATAAACTTGCGCTAAAAATTCCATGCAAAGAAAACAACTATGTTACATTTGTAACAGATAACTTCTATGAGTTCACAAGAAATTTCAGCATTGCTTGCAGCCAACCAAGGGAAAGATCGCTACACTGCCCCTGATTTTTATGCAATAGACGATTTACTATCCGAGGAGCAAAAACTGATTCGCTCATCGGTAAGGGAATATGTGAAGCGTGAATTAAGTCCCATCATTGAGCACTTTGCACAAAACGCAGAATTCCCCAGGCACATTGTGAAGCAATTGGGTGAAATTGGCGCTTTCGGACCACAATTACCCATAGAATACGGTTGTGGAGGGATGGATTATACCACCTACGGCATCATCATGCAGGAATTGGAGCGATGCGATAGCGGCGTCCGTTCAACCGCATCGGTACAGGGCTCGTTGGTGATGTACCCCATTTTTAAATTTGGCAGCGAAGCGCAAAAACAGAAATACTTGCCCAAATTGGCTTCAGGCGATTGGTTGGGATGTTTTGGACTTACTGAGCCTGATCATGGCTCTAACCCAGCCGGAATGACGACCCACTTTGAGGACAAAGGGGATCATTACTTGTTGAACGGCGCTAAAATGTGGATCAGCAATGCCCCATTTGCCGATGTGGCCGTGGTATGGGCAAAGAATGAAGCAGGCATCGTACACGGTTTGATCGTAGAGCGTGGGATGGAAGGTTTTTCAACGCCAACCACACACAATAAATGGAGTTTACGGGCGAGTTGTACAGGAGAATTGGTGTTTGACAACGTGAAAGTCCCCAAGGAAAATCTACTCCCCGGCGTAACAGGACTAAAAGGTCCTTTAACTTGTTTGAATTCTGCGCGATATGGTATCAGTTGGGGCGCTTTGGGTGCAGCAATGGATTGCTACGATACGGCCCAACGCTATGCGAAGGAACGCATCCAATTCGGCCGTCCTATAGGAGGATTCCAACTCCAACAGAAGAAATTGGCAGAGATGCTCACAGAAATCACCAAAGCACAATTGTTGGTGTGGAGATTGGGACAGCTGATGGACAAAGGATTGGCAACGCCAGCACAAATTTCTATGGCGAAGCGGAACAACGTAGAAATCGCCCTGAATGTAGCCCGTGAAGCACGTCAAATGCTCGGCGGAATGGGTATCACGGGTGAATTCCCCATCATGCGCCACATGATGAATTTGGAGTCGGTGGTTACTTATGAAGGTACGCACGACATACATTTGTTGATTTTGGGCATGGAGATTACTGGAGAAAACGCTTTTGTATAATTGATGAATAAGACTATGTATCAAATAAAATTTGGAACGGATGGATGGCGCGAAATCATTGCTGATGAGTTCACTGTCGCCAATGTGAGACGTGTGGCCGAAGCCACTGCAACCTGGTTGAACCAAAGTGATTTACCTCAGAGTTGCGTTGTTGGATATGACTGTAGATTTGGTGGGGAGATGTTTGCGAAAGAAACGGCCCGACAGCTTGCCTCTAAGGGTATCAAAGTGATTATCTCACAGGGGTTTGTTTCAACGCCAATGATTTCTTTGGCTGCCAATCAATTGCAAACTGGCGCAGGAATCATTTTGACCGCAAGTCACAATCCACCCACTTACAATGGATATAAAATCAAAGCGAATTATGGCGGTCCCGCGATTCCCTCTGAGGTAAGCAAAGTGGAACTGTTGATTGCTGATCACACGGTAGACGCTGGCAACACTTTTGAATCGTACTTATCCGATGGAATGATATCCTACGGCGACTTTGAAACCATGTATTACAACCATTGTTTGAATAGTTTCGATATGCAGGCCTTGGATTCTGTATCATCAGGACTGGTTTACGATGCGATGTATGGCGCTGGACAATCAATCGTAAAGCGATTGTTACCCAAAGCCACGATATTACATGGCAATCACAACCCTGGCTTTGAGGGTCGTGCTCCAGAGCCCATTTTGAAAAACTTGCCTGAAATAGGTCCATTGATCGCCTCAAACAGCAATTTTTCCTGCGGATTGGCCACTGATGGTGATGCCGATCGCATCGGTTGGTTCGATGAATTAGGCAATTTTGTAGATTCTCACCACTTGATTTTATTGCTGATTGAATACCTGACTACTTACAAAGGATATACCGGCAAAGTGGTTAAGAGCTTCTCAGTGAGCGATAAAGTTCAGAAGCTTTGCGACCTCAAGGGATTGGAGGCCATCACCACCAAAATTGGTTTCAAATATATCTGCGAATACATGGTAACTGAGGATGTATTGATTGGCGCTGAGGAAAGCGGTGGAATTGCCATCAAAGGACATATTCCAGAACGCGATGGGGTTTGGATGGGATTGGTCTTGATGGAATACATGGCAAAAACCGGAAAATCAATTTCAGAGCTTATCAAAGACCTATATGCCAAGGTAGGTTCATTTGCCGTTGAACGATACGACCTACACTTAACCAATGAGTTGAAGGAATCAATCATTAGCAACTGTAAATCTGGTAGTTATAAAAATTTCGGAACATATACAGTTGTTGGAATGGAGGATGTTGACGGATTTAAATTCAGATTGGAAGATGGATCTTGGGTGATGATTAGACCAAGTGGAACAGAACCAGTACTGAGGGTTTATTCAGAGTCATCTAGTTCCGCTGCTGCGTTTGCGATATTAGACGCTACAAAAGCCACCATTCTTTCTTGAGCAATGGAAGTTTCAAAACCATTACAAGTCAGTATCAAAGAGGTAATCGCCAGTAAAAACGCGAACTTATTGCGTTGGTTACCTACATTTCTAATCAAGTGGCTTGAAGGTTTTGTGCATCAAGATGAGTTGAATTATATCTTAGACAAATACAATGGTTTTGACGGACGTGAATTCGCCATCAAAGCCATTGAAGAAATGGGCAGTTCGGTTGAAACCATCAACGACCAAGCGATTCCATTGGATGGTCCTACCCTGTTTGTCGCCAACCATCCAATGGCTGGTATGGATGCATTGTGTTTGTTTGCTGAAGTCGGAAAGAAACGATCTGCCTTACACATCATCGCCAACGACGTATTGGCCCACATCCCTCAATTCAAAGGGTATTTCATCCCAGTCAACAAATTTGGTAAGTCCGCGAAGGATTCCATGATACGTGTGGATCAGGCCTATGCAGAAAAGGAAGCCATGATCGTGTTCCCAGCCGGCTTGTGCTCACGAAAAATAGATGGGAAAATCGTTGACTTGGATTGGCAAAAGAGCTTTTTGACCAAAGCCGTACAGTATGGATATAACATTGTCCCAGTTCATGTAAACGGCGCCAATTCAAATAGGTTCTATCGCATCGCCAATTGGCGAAAGTTCTTGAAGATTAAATTCAACATTGAAATGATGACCTTGGCGGATGAATTGTTCAAGAAAAAAGGACAAACGGTGCGATTGACATTTGGACAACCTATTCCGGCCAGTATATTCAACAAAAAGAATTTGTTCGCTGAAGCTCAGCAATTGAAGGACTTCGTTTATCTGCTAGAGTCTAATCCGAATGCCACATTTACCCTTCGTTGAGGTGAGTGTTTAAGAGTTTTTTACTATTTTTACCCCATGAGTGCGCAAGCCATGAATGAAAAAGTCATTGACCCAATCGATTCATCCCTGCTCTTGGAAGAGCTAACAAAGGACATCTTCGTTCGTCCTACAAACAATGCTTCCAATGAGATATACATTTTCAAAGGGGACGAAAAACCCAATTTGATGAAAGAAGTTGGCAGGCTGCGCGAGGTTACTTTTCGTGCTGCAGGGGGTGGAACTGGTAAGTCTATCGATGTGGATGAATTTGATGGAGGCCCCTACTCATATAGCCAGCTGATTGTTTGGGATCCTACAGAAAAAGCCATCGTTGGCGGTTATCGCATCGTATTGTGTAAAGACACTTTGGATTCAAACGGACATTTCCATTTGTCGACAACAGAAATTTTCGATTTTTCGCAAAAACTCAAGACTGATTACTTCCCCCATACCATTGAGCTGGGTAGAAGTTTTGTTCAACCCGATTTCCAGCCAAGCGCAGGCAGTAGAAAAGGATTGTTCTCCCTTGATAACTTATGGGATGGACTTGGCGCTCTTGTGGCTATGCATCCAGAAATGAAGTATTTCTTTGGCAAAATCACGATGTACACAGATTTTAATCGTGAAGCTAGAGATACCATTTTGCGATTCATGCATCATTACTTTCCGGATAACGAGCACTTGGTATCGATACAATCTCCCATTAAATTGGAATATGATTGCGCAGATTTCTTGGGCAAATTAGAGGGGCTTGACTATAAGGAAGGACACAAGCTACTCAATACGCGAGTAAGGGAGTTGGGAGAAAACATCCCCCCGCTGTTCAATAATTACATGAATTTGAGCGCCACCATGAAAACCTTTGGCACGGCGGTCAACAACCATTTTGGCGACTCGGAAGAGACCGGAATCATGGTAACCATTGCCGATATTTTCCAACCCAAAATTGATCGGTACGTTCTGCCCTATTTGGACTATTTGAAATCTCAGCCTACAAAGTAAACCAAGGCCTCATCGCCTTATTTGACTATCGAAAAGCCCTGGCCGATCCCATTAGCTTGTGGGATTTTGCAGTGGTAAATTCCGGACGGTAACGCTGACAAGTCTATGCTGTTTGATTCTCCAGTTTTGCCTGTGGCCACAGTTTGTCCCAAAGCGTTCAATACCCAAACCATTTGCTCATTATCGGGATGCTTGTAATCTACAACAATTAAATTTCCGGCATCATCGATCCAATGCAACCAACCTTTAATAAATGCATCGCGATTTGAATTTCCAGCGTATTTGTCGATAATCTTGAGCGTTTCATACGCGTCGATTTTACCATAACCCGAATTCCCATTGGAGTCTTGGGTTGTATATTGGTCTTTCCGAGCGGTTAATCGCCACAAATTGCGAATTTCCAGGGGTGTAAGCCATTCATTTGCTTGCAAATACAGCGCTACAATGCCTGCCACATGGGGAGATGCCATCGACGTCCCAGAAAACATCGCCCAGTAAACATCTTGTCCGCGAAAGGATGATTTATGAACGATTTCATTGTTCAACCAACCAGGAACTTGCCTACGATGCAGTGCGGAAGCAATCATTTGTCCGGGCGCAATCACATCCGGCTTAATTCGCCCATTGGGATACCCGATGGTTTTGGGCATTGGACCACGGCTACTGAAACCAGCGATGTCGCCCACCGTATTCCAAGGCTGATTGAAATACTCTCCTTTGTAGTTAAACCATTGATTTCTATTGATATAAGCCCCAGCAGTTAAGGTATGTGTTCCAGAACCACCATTTTCACCTACCGACCCCTCTGCGACACCTGCAATGTGTTTCTTTCCAAATGCTACGCCCTTATGTCCCTGATAAAAATGTCCCGACGTCCAACGATACGCTTGTCCCGAATTCCAGCCATGCACTTCCCCAGTGCTTGTGAGTCCGATCTGGATATAGGCAGACTGCGGCTTGTTGTGTTCAATGATATACAACAAATTGGGTTTATTGTTGAAGGGATAAATTTGTTCGGTGGCGATGATCCAGAGCGTGTCGGTACCAGCGATGTATGATTTTTTATAGGTGCCACAGTTAACACAATCACCGGCAATATTCCATGGCGATGCAATCAATGTCCTGCCTGTCGTGTCTACCAAGGATATCTGAACACTTAATTTATCGCCTACACCACCCCAGAGATCGGTAAGGATGTTTTCATGGGGATGATTGTTTCTGTTGTTATCTGTGGCGATGCTGTAGACGGTATCCCCTTTCGTTTCTGCATAAATGTGCATTTGATTTCTACCATCATTTCCTGCAGCGCCTACAATAATCCGACCTCCGCCGACCATAGATTTTACTGAGCGATCAAATAATGAGGTACCATCGTGGGGACCCGTATGCATACCCCAACTCAAATTACAGACGGCCGGCATTCCGAGTTGTTCCCCCAATTTGAAAATGTAATTATAACCGTCTAGTATGGTTGGATTTGCAACAACATAGTCGCCTAGTCCGCTACCCTGCAGGGTATCATTGGCATACTTGATTCCCACAAACGCAAGTTTTGATTCGGGTGCCATTCCACGGTATTTCAAACCTGGCGAGGCAAAACCAGAACCTGCTGCAATGCCCGCTACATGTGTTCCATGTGAACCATCATCGTCAATGGCCGATAATATTGACTGTGAATCGGCATATTCTGTACCGTAGGTAAAACCCGTTGGTGATTGTCCGTTTTTTTGTTGATTCCAAAACCGCAAAACCCTATAGTCATTGCCTTGGCTATTGAAAAATGTGGGGTGGTCGGTCTGAAAACCAATATCAACCACACCAACCAATACCCCATTCCCAGTATAATTTTGACTGAGTTGATGTTGTAACCCATTTTCAGCGAGATCCACGCGACTATGAACTCTGGCGGTATCATTGAGTGGATGAGCCCTGTTGATTGAAGCAGATACGTCTAAATAGAGCAGTCCGGGTTGTTCAATCAGCGATGACCAATCATTGGCATTGAAACGAATGTGAAGCAATTTCGCGTTGGGCAATTGAGCATCGGCAATTTCCGATAAAATTTCAACTTGATTGGGCATGGAGAAAGATTCATCAACCAACAATTGGGCATGGTATTTACCATCAAATTGAGGAACGAGTACTTGCCTTAATGCTGAATTTTGGAACAGTTGCGATGAGGGACTCAATATTTGACTTTTCGCTGTAGGATTCGCAGTATTGGTCATCAATTGTCCAACAGCACCCGTTGAAACCAAACAAAAAGCGATCAACAGAAAAGGCAACTTGTATATTTTTCCCATACAAAACAAAGGTACTTGAGTTTGATATTAAATTTGCAGGTATGGACTTATCCTGGTTAGAAAGAACCGAATTGTTGATTGGCAAAGAATCGGTGGAACGATTGTCTTCGCGCAATGTGTTGATTGTGGGACTTGGTGGTGTTGGAAGCTTCGCAGCAGAGTTTGTGGCGAGGGCAGGCATTGGCAATTTAACAATCATTGATGGGGATGTTGTAGATAAAACCAATAAAAACAGGCAATTGCCCGCTTTAACAAGCACCGTAGGTTTAAAGAAGGCTGATCTTATGGCAGCGAGAATACGCGATATCAATCCCGATGTCAACTTACGGGTGATTGATTCATTTCAGCGACCTGAGCACACACAAGAATTGGTTCGTCATGAGAAATTCGATTATGTGATGGATTGCATCGACTCGGTAACGCCCAAGGTTTATTTGATCAGAAGTTGTGTTGAAAACGGCCAACGTTTGATTTCTTCTATGGGTGCTGGCGGCAAATTGGATGCGTCTTTGGTAGATGTGACAGATATTGGAAAAACCTATAATTGTCCGTTCGCCAAAAACGTTCGTAAAAGATTACACAAGAATGGCATTTATTCAGGTTTCAAAGCAGTGTTCAACAAGGGTGAACTTTGCAGGGACTCGGTACGACTAACGGATGGCAGTAATTTTAAAAAGTCGTTTTACGGAACGATTTCCTACATGCCTGCCCTATTTGGATTGAGAATGGCGGCTGAAGTCATAGAAGATTTGCGGTAAGGTTTTGGCAGATTGGTCCGGTTAATTATATTTGGGGAACATTATGAAAAAAATCATCTTTAGTATTTCGGCTGTGGCGATGTTGTTCGCAGCTTCTTGTGATTCAAATGGCACAAACGGCGGCGCCATCGACATCAGTGGCAAAACCAAGCAGGAAGTTTTCATGTTGCATGCATGGGACTTGAGTTCTTGGAATGATAGTTCAAGCCAGGACAACTACGATAACATTGAAGCTTGTATGAAAGACGATTTCTACACGTTTATTTCTACATCACAAGTTGAAATCAACCGTTCAAGTTTAAAATGTGATCCAGCAGATGCTACTACAGAGAAATTCGCATGGAATATGGCTAGCGCTGATGCTTCTCAAGTAACTGTATTCGGTTATACTTGGGATATTTCTTCTTTAACTGGCGAGCAGATTGTATTGCGTCGCAAATACTTGTACAACTTCGGTGGTACTACCGAGTACATTTACTCAAAAGTTGTTTTGAAGAAACACTAAGAACCCAACAGTTTCAGACCCTCTTTGGCCAACGTGCAATTGGGGTTGATAGAAAGAGCGGCTTTGTATTCTTGCATAGCCGCTTTTTTGTTGCCCATTTTTTCATAGGAATACCCTTTCAGAGCCAGGGCATTTTCAAAAGATGGATTGAGATCCAAGGTCTTATCACACCAATCAATACAAGCTTCGTGATTATCGAACAAAGATTGTATCACCGCCAAGTTATAATGAGCGTATACATGATTGGGATTCACTTTAATTACTCGTTCGTAATGGTCTTTGGCATCCGCGAATTTTGACTGCTTTTGCAAGATTAAACCCATGGTATACAAGGCCTCGTCGCTAAATTCATTCATTTTAACCGCCTTGGTAGCCCAAGCCAATAATTGTGGATCGTTGCGATAGTTCAGCATCATCACTTTCTGCATCACTGCATCGAAATTCTCAGGATTGATGGTAAGCGCTTTATCAATAATGGCTTCTGCTTTTACCGTGTCTTTCTGTTCTTTGTAAGCGATTGACAGCATTACATAGGCTGGATCTGCAAATTCTGGTTGGTCAAGCAAATCCTTATATAATTTAATGGCTTCGGGATATTGTTGTCGCGCCAAATGATATTTTGCCAACAGTGATTTCGCTGCATGGTAATCGGGTTTCAGCGACAAGGCATCAGTAAGGTGCATTTTGACCTTCTCGGAGTTGGTGGAATCCATGGAAATCCATGTTTCCGCACAGCGAAAATGATAGAGTGGCTGCTTGGGATTTAACGTAATGGCGAATTCAAAATCACCCACTGCATCGGAATATTTTTTCTCGTAATAGAAGGTGTTGGCCCGTTTATAGTATAGCTCAGCTTCTTCGGGTGATTTATTGATTTTAGCAGAAATAGCACGAATATCCTCTGAGTAGTTGGTATCGTTTTCGCTGATGAAACGGCTGGTATCCCGTTCGTTGTTGCAAGAAAAAGCAAGGGATAGAATGATTGAGAAAACAATCTTCTTCATTTGTGCTCGGGACGGGAATCGAACCCGTACTTTCATTACTGAAAACAGGATTTTAAGTCCTGCGCGTCTACCTATTCCGCCACCCGAGCGAGGATGCAAAAGTACGAAATTCTCTTTGAATTATTTCGCAATCGTTAGAATCGTGTTTGCAATGATGTCTGCTGCGGTTTCAATTTGCTCACGGTCAATGGTTAACGGTGGTGCAAATCGAATTGTATGGGTATGGGTTTGCTTGGCTAGGAGTCCATTTTGTTTCAATGCCAAACACACATCATAGGCGGTTTTTCCGTCGCCAAACGGACGAATGTCAATCGCATTCAACAATCCTTTCCCCCGAACGGTGGATACCAATGGCGAGTTGATTGACCGCAAACGTTCCCGGAATAACTGTCCCATCGCCTCCGCATTTGCTGGCAAATCTTCATCTACCAACACGTTCAATGCCGCCATCGCTACGGCGCAAGCCAACGGATTACCGCCGAAAGTGGATCCATGCTGACCGGGGTGCAAGACATTCATGACTTCATGGTTGGCCAAAACCGCGCTCACCGGAAACACACCGCCGCCTAACGCTTTGCCAAGAATCACGATATCTGGTTTCACGCCGGCATGGTCAGTGCACAACATTTTGCCTGTTCTACCCAATCCTGTTTGAACTTCATCGGCAATCCACAATACATTGTATTTGCTGCAAAGTGCCCTTACACCGGACAAATAATCATCATCGGGGACAATCACACCGGCTTCGCCCTGAATTGGCTCAACCATAAATGCAGCAACATGACCTTGCTGAAAAGCTTTATCAAGGGCTTCCAAGTCGTTGTAGGGAACAATTTCAAATCCTGGTACAAACGGGCCAAAATCACCATAACTATCGGGATCTTGAGAAGTAGAAATCGCTGCGATAGTTCTACCCCAGAAATTGCCTGAGGCAAATACAATTTTGGCTTGATTTTGGGGAATCCCTTTGATGGTGTAGCCCCATTTCCTGGCTAATTTAATGGCGGTCTCCCCTCCTTCTACACCTGTATTCATTGGCAAAACACGATCATACCCCAACAAAGAGGTAATATATTGCTCAAATGGACCTAACTGATCGTTGTGAAATGCACGACTGGTGAGGGTAATTCGATTACTCTGGGCATGCAAAGCCGCGATGATTTTGGGGTGACAATGTCCTTGATTCACCGCAGAATACGCCGATAAAAAGTCGAAATAGCGATTCCCTTCAACATCCCACACATACACGCCTTCCCCTTTCGTTAATACCACTGGCAATGGGTGATAGTTGTGTGCGCCGAACTGATTTTCTAAGTCAATGTAATGTTGGGAATTTGCAGTACTCATGATACAAAGGTAATGTCTGTAAGTTGTTTGAAATACTGCAGCATCTATGTATCTTCGGAACATGTGGGTAATCCATAGGTTAATATCGCTTTCGGCATGGCAAAAAGTCCATAGGTTTGGCATATCAACCTGGCTGTTTTTAGTTGGCTATCTCATTGCAGCACCAACAATTGCACAGACAAAACAGTGGCATTTTGATCGAATCAATCTCGAATTGGTTGATCTCGATCCTTTGGCGACAGCATCATCAACACCTGCAATTGTTGACTCGACTTTTAAAATCACCATTGAAATCTTGTCGGAGTTTGAACGAACCTTGGGATACAAACTTACAGAGCAGTTACACTTGAGATTGTTTTTATCGCGGGCAGAATACCAATCAAATTTGCAACAACATGCGGTATGGTTGGAGCGATATCAGTCTGATTACAGCAACCGAACTAGTAATTACTACCCGGTTTTACTTACAGAGGAAATCGCTGAAATCAACATTCAATTGCGGTACCTAGTTGCCCATTTCACTTTGAATGAATTTTTGAATGGAAGCAGTATCCGACAGAAAATGACTCAATCGGGATACCAACAGTTTCCAAGTTGGATGTTTCAAGGCCTTTGTGCTTTTTGGGCAGGTGGCTGGAATATTCAGGCCAATGACGAATTTAACTATCATTACCACAAAGGCGCATTTACATCACCCAATTCAATCGATCCACTTGGAGCCCAAGTGTACGGAAGAAGAATTTGGTATGTTTGGCAAGAGCTTTATGGTCAGACCGCCTATTCAAATTTTTGGTTTATTCTAAAATACACGGGAAATCCATCTGCTGCAGTCGAGTTTCTTACGGGCATGAAATTCAACGATTGGTATCGCTCAGAAAACCTCCATTTGGTCGACCGCAGACCTGAAACAACAAATTCAGATATTTCTATTCAATCATCAAACGGCAATGCACCGTTATTGAGTATACATCCACTGGGCAGACAAGGGCATTATCTATTTCAATTGTATATTCCCGATGAAGAGCATTGGGTCATTGAAAGTCCATCACCACGTCACAGAAAAGAAAACCTATTCAACTATAGAAACACCCATGCAAAGTTGATCGCGGATGCTGTGTTTTACATGGTAACAGTCTTACCGAGAGCAAATCCAGAGGCGCCCGTTTCATTGAAACAAACATCCGTATTACAAGAAACCATCTGGCAAATCGATACCCATGGCATTATAACCGGCAAAACAAACTGCCCCTCACCCATTAATTCTGCCCCTCACTTTCTTCGAAAGTCACAAATTTTTGTCGCTGCGAAATCAGAAAAAGTAAATTCCTCCTTAATATTTTCGCTCATCAAATGTCCGCTGTCTGATCGTCAATCCACGCTTGAATTGAGCAGAACGAATAACGGAACACGAACTACCGTTTGGACAGACACGATCAATTCAAATGAATTTGTTCGTGGGTTAATCATTGAAAGCAACAATCAAATTAGCTTTATACAATCATCAAACTATCAATGGTTTATACATTTTACAAAAATTGAAGACACCACCATTTTTCGTTGGAAAATTCCCATTGACGGTCATTTCGTGAATCAGTATTTAACCAAAAATAAGATTGGAGAATCCGAGATTCTGGAACATCGTTACAGCCACAACAAGGCGTTGATTCGAAAAATGGATATCGGCACTGCTTCAGCCAATGAAATTCAGGCCATGAAGTGGAAACAGGAACAGCAAGATTCGAGCAAGATGGTCACCTCTCCTTTAAAGCCGTTATTGTTGGAAGAAAAACTGGAACACGCCGACACTTGGACTTACTTGTCGCCATTTCCAGTTAACATAAAATCGCCGAACGACAATCGATCCAATACAATCGCATTTCAATCCGCATCGGTGAAGATTGCCTCGACCAAAGCGACAGCTACGCTTGAGCAAGGCGGTCTGTGCTTGAGCAATGAAGAACCCATGGCTTTTCGGGCACCCAGCGTCGTAAATCCAAACAGTTGGTACAATCATCCATTGACACCGGAAATTCGTTTTTATTTGAAGAACCCCCGATGGGGCAACACTGTAAAATTGGGCCTACTATCGAATTTGCCCATGAACAGAATCGCCATTCGCTTGGAACAAACATGGAATTTGGGCAAGTGGACGATTCAACAACAGTATTTCCATCGCAGCCGAGACTATTATGAACGCGAATCGGTGTTGTTTCAAAATGTAGGCGATCAAATTCAAATGAGCCTGGGCAAGAATTACGGAAAAGCCATCGCCCTAACAATTTCGGGACAATACCAGCGTGATATTTTATTTCAGAAAATCAACCGTCCGTTTTCCGTTCTGAAGCAAGACAACACACTTGCCTCCAAATCCTTGTTTTTTAAAGCCAATTACAACCATGAAGGATACAATCCCCGTCGGGCAAACCGATACCAAGCCACCGTTTCTGGCATGTTGGGCATAAGTCATTATGCAATCAAGGGTTTTAAGGGATCTGGCTATCAATTGCAGTGGTCGGGAGGCATCGTAAAACCCATCGCGTCTTGGATTGAACTTGAAACCCGTGGATATTTGAATTTGAGCGGTGGCAATGTCAGGACGCAGTTTTGGGTTGGTGGATCTCAGGGTTGGATTGAACCCAAACCATGGTTGGTTAACCAGAAAACAGAAATTGAAAAGTATAACTTGTATGCTTACCGACAAGTGGGCGGATATGTTCGAGGATTTTTGACCGGTGAAAGGATTGGGCATTCTTCAGCCGTTTTGAATATGTCGGTCAGCGTTAGTCCTTATGCCAAATTCCACCAAAACCTGATCAAATCAAACATCTTACAGTCGTTGAAAATTTATGGATTTTTCGATCTTGGCAGTGCTTACATCGGTTCAAGTCCGAAAGCCCCCGAAAACCCTTTCAACTTGGCTACATTTTCTACGCCAAATTATCGTTTGAATATATTTGCGGATCGCAATCCATGGATCGCGGGTAGTGGTTTTGGCGTGAGCAGTTACGTCCTTAGAATGCCAATTCGCTATGAAGTGGCTTGGGGCCTAAAGGAAGGGAAATTTCTTAGTCCAATCCAACATGTTTGTATGTCTTGGAATTTTTAAGGATTTAACGAAAAAAACGTGACCAAATTGATGTGTTTTGTGTTTATTTTGCAACACACAATAAACCCATGAGTTTTTTTAGTTTTCTGACCCAAGAACTTGCAATTGACCTCGGTACGGCCAATACGTTGATCATTCACAAAGACAAAGTAGTTGTTGACGAGCCGAGCATTATTGCGATAGAGCGCAATACTGGCAACGTGATTGCCATCGGCAAGGATGCCATGCAAATGTTTGGAAAAGAAAATGAGGGTATTAAGACCATCCGCCCGTTGAAAGATGGTGTGATTGCCGATTTCCAAGCTGCTGAGCATATGATTCGGGGCATGATCAAAATGATGAACCAGAAACAGCGTTGGATTTCTCCACAGTTGAAAATGGTCATTTGTATTCCGAGTGGTATCACTGAAGTTGAAAAACGTGCGGTGAAAGACTCTGCAGAGCGCAGTGGTGCGAAAGAAGTTTATTTGATACACGAGCCAATGGCCGCTGCGGTGGGTATTGGCATTGACGTTACCCAGCCACAAGGAAACATGATTGTTGACATTGGAGGGGGTACAACAGAGATCGCTATCATCGCATTGGGTGGTATTGTTTGTGACGAAAGCATCCGCGTTGCTGGAGATGAATTCAATTTGGATATTTTGGAATACATGCGTCGCGAACACAACTTGTTGATTGGCGAGCGCACTGCAGAAAAAATCAAAATTCATATTGGCTCTGCATTGCAAGAATTGGATACGCCGCCCGAGGATTACGCCGTATTCGGTCGCGATTTGATGACAGGTATTCCCAAGCAAATCATAGTAAGTTACAGCGAAATTGCGCGTGCTTTGGACAAGAGCATCATGAAAGTTGAAGAAGCTGTACTTCGCGCACTCGAACAATCACCACCAGAATTGAGCGCAGATATTTTGGCCAATGGAATTTGGTTGACTGGCGGCGGTGCATTGTTGCGTGGACTTGACAAGCGAATTTCAGCGAAAACCAAACTGCGTGTGCACATTGCAGAAGATCCATTGCGTGCGGTCGTTAGAGGCACAGGCACGGCATTGAAAAATATCGGACGATTCAAATTCTTGATGACAGCATAAATCGGTAAGCTATGTTGGTCATATTCCGTTGGATACGGAATCAAGCACATCCTCTTTTGTTTGTCCTGCTCCTATTCAGCGCAGTCACACAAATTGTTCGATATCATTTTTACCAACACAGCATTTATTTCGGTCAGGCACTTGGTGCGCACCGACAGTTAGACGCTTGGAAGTCAGATATCAAATCATACTTCAACCTGAAGAACGTTAACCAACAACTGATTGCAGAGAACACATTGTTAAAGCAGCAGTTGAATTGGAATTTAACATTCAACTCTCCCAAGAGGGATAGCGCCTACAGGGACACCAACACCGGTAATTTTGTCAAGTACGAATACATCCAAGCGCGTGTCATTCGCAATAGCGTACAAGAACAAAACAACTTTATCATCTTGGATCGAGGTTTCAAGGACGGGATAAAGCGACACATGTCTGTGGTTTCGCCAATGGGCATCGTTGGTGTGGTGGTTGAGTCGGCTGAACATTACTCATTGGTTATGTCGGTCCTTAACTCCAAATTCGAAATCACCCCCTATTTCTACGACCTGAAAACAAGCCAAGGGGTAATATCCTGGAATGGCGAAGACCCCACCCTGGTTGATTTGGAAGAAGTCAATCGCTTCGTGAAAGTAAAAAATGGCATGAAGCTTTTCACATCCAATTACTCCTTACTCTTCCCAGCCGGCATCCCGATTGGAACAATTGTATCGAGCAACTCAAATTTGAAGTCGAATTTTCATCGCATCAAAGTGAAACTCGCCACTGATTTCGGACAATTAGACGTTGTTTCGGTAGTAAAGAATACGCATCAAAAGGAATTAGACGTCCTCAACCAAGCAATTCCTTCAAGTAACACAGAAGAAAACAATGATCGAAATCGCTAGATATATTGTATCCGGATTGCTTTTGGCATTGGTGCAGACGTTCATCCTGCAGGAAGTTAATATTGCCTGGTGGATTAAGCCGATGCCCTATATCCTTTTGTTTTTAAATTTGCCTATTTCGGCGAACAAATTTGGGGTGTTGATTGGTGCTTTTTTCTTTGGAATGACCATTGACGCATTCGCTGGTAGCTTAGGCATGCATACGGCTGCTTGTGTGACGTTGGTGTACGTAAAACACCACATCGACGCCTACTTTTTAGACGAAAACAGCATGCAATTACAGGGGCTGAGCTCCATGCACGAAGATTATAAAGGATGGCAATGGTATTACACGTATGTGTTTAGCTTGACGTTTATTCACCATTTGGTCTTCTTTATTTTTGATTATTTCCGTTGGTCGGCCCTACTCACCATGGTTTGGATCAGTTTCACCAGCGCATTGGCCAGTGTCATTTTGATTCAGATTTTTAGGGCTCTTACGGGTAAACGTTAATCACATGGACAAGAACAAGTCGAAACAGCTCGTCTTTTTGGGATTGATATTCTTCATTTTTGTTGTGTATACGCTTCGACTTGCCAGTTTGCAATTGGGCGATGTTCCCTATAAAAAGATGGCGATTAACAATGCGCTGAACAAAATCACTTTGTATCCATCACGCAGCAATGTGTTTGATCGCAAAGGAAAATTGATGGTATATAGCACCCAAATGTATGACCTGTCGGTTTTTCCTTTTGAAATCACCAAGTTGGATACGGGACTATTGTGCTCCATCTTGGAACTTGATATTCAGACAGTTAGAGGACTTATTGCCGATGCGAGGGTGAGGGCTAAAAAGCGACAGAAAAACAACTCATTCAATAACTCGGCACTTTTTTATGCCAACCTATCGAACAAGCAATTCACCCTGCTAAGAGAGAACATTTATAGACTTGATGGTTTTTTCATTGAATCGCGGACTGACCGTCAGTTTGCCACCGCTACACTCTCGCATGCATTGGGGTATTTGGGTGAGGCCGATGAAGAATTGATTGCCGCAGACAACTATTACCAGCCCGGAGATTTGGTGGGAATTACGGGCCTAGAGCGATTCTACGAAAAGCAAATTCGCGGAATCAAAGGTGTCAAAACCGTTTGGCAAGATCGCACCTACACTGAGCGAGGGGTAGTAAAAGACACCCAATTCAACTATCCAGCCACCGCAGGTCCCGATGTTATCAGCAGTTTGGATTTTGTATTACAGGAATACGGACGCTCATTGTTAAATGGGAAAAAAGGTAGTATTGTAGCCATCGAACCATCCACCGGTGAGGTCTTGGCCTTTATCAACAATCCTGATTACGACCCAAACACAATGGTAGGTAGAGATCGGGCCAATACGTTTAAAACCTTATTGAGAGACCCTCAAAAACCTTTGTATAATCGCGCAGTTAAAGGGGTTTACCCTCCTGGATCAACGTTCAAAACTGTGATGGCTTTGATTGCGATGCAAGAAGGCGTTTTAACTCCTGAAACCACCCACGGTTGTGGCGGGGGCTATCGCTTGGGTAGTATCCGTGTGGGTTGTCACCCGCATGGTGGTCCGCTCGACCTCAGGGGATCCATTCGAATTTCGTGCAACAGTTATTATTGCCAAGTTTTTCGAGACATTATCGACAATCCCAAATACGGCGATGTAAAATTGGGGTATGCAGCATTGGAAAAACACTTGCGTTCATTTGGTTTGGGAAGTCCGCTCGATATTGACTTATTGGGTGAATCACGCGGTAATATCCCCTCTGTTTCTCAGCTCGATAGACGTCACGGCGACAGATGGAAAAGTAGCACCATCATTTCTTTGAGTATCGGACAAGGTGAAATTTTACTAACCCCTTTACAAATGTGCAACACTGCTGCCATCATTGCGAACCGTGGCTGGTACTATTCTCCCCACTTGGTGAAACGCATTGAAGGATTCAAGGATACGGCATGGGACAGGAAGTATAAGATTAAGAAATTCACCTCAGTGTCACCCCAATATTTTCAATATGTGATTGATGGGATGTCGGAAGTTACAAAACCCGGCGGAACGGCGAATGGTACGGGCATTGAGGGAATCGAAATTTGCGCAAAAACCGGTACGGCACAGAACCCTCACGGTAAGGATCACTCTATTTATATTGCTTTCGCTCCAAAGGACAATCCCAAAATTGCGATTGCCGTGTTGGTAGAAAACGGAGGTTATGGGGCAACCTGGGCTGCACCAATCGCCAACTTAATGATTGAAAAGTATTTGCAAGGAAAGCCCGAATCCTCCAAACCCGAAATGGAAGAGCGAATTAAAACAAGCGTGATTCAATAATGCGATACCGTCCACTTGCCAGCAACAACCAGGAAAAAATCGACAGTTTGGCGATTTTCTTATACGTTGTTTTGCTGTTGATTGGATTTGTTAGCATAGCTAGCGCCACGTCTGACGTAAATCAGGCATTTTACGATTTATCGGATGTTGCCATCAAGCAATTGGTGTTTATTGTTGGTGCGATATTGATCATATTCACCATTGTTTTCTCCAATGTAGTGGTGATCGATTACTTTGCGTACGGCTTTTATGCGGTTGCCATCACTCTGAATATTTTGGTTTTATTTCTTGGTCGCGAGATATCTGGTGCGAAGTCTTGGTTTGGATTTGGCGGGTTTGGTATTCAACCAAGTGAATTCGCGAAGGTGGCCACTGCCATTGCTCTGTCCAAGTTTTTAGGAACCTATGGCGTTCGGTTTCAAGGTTGGAAGAATATCGCCACGGCGTTGGGTATCTTTCTGTTGCCAATGGCCATTATTTTGATTCAAAACGATACAGGTAGTGCCCTGGTTTTTTTATCGTTTTTCTTGGTACTGTACCGCGAAGGACTGCCAGGATATATCCTAATGTCGGCCGTTTGGTTGGGCATTCTGGCCATTTTTAGAATTATCAGCGAGGCTACTGGCGTATCGAGTTTTTATGGGTACGGCTTCCTGTTGGGTATTGGGTCTATTGTCGTGTTTTTTGTGCGAAAAGACCGTGGAATCGCCATATTAGTCACCACCATTGCTGTAGTATCTTCATTGTTTTACACCATCGTGGGTACATTTTATCTGAAAATCTTGCAGCAATATCAGCGTGATCGCATAGAATTGGTGTTGGGATTGAAAGAAGATGACCGGGGATTGGGATTCAATTTGAAGCAATCTAAGATTGCGATTGGTGCGGGAGAGCTTTGGGGACGTGGCTATTTAAAAGGAACACAAACGAAAATGGGATTTGTGCCGGAGCAACACACCGATTTCATCTTTGATGCCATAGGAGAAGAATGGGGATTTGTTGGCAGCACCTTGTTTTTACTCATATTTTGTGGCTTGTTGGTAAGACTGGTCATCATAGCGGAACGTCAATCAACGGTATTTGGTCGGGTACTCGGTTATTCTTTGGCTTCTGTTTTGTTTTTTCACATGTCGATCAATATCGGGATGACAATGGGATTGGTTCCTACAATTGGTATCCCCCTGCCCTTCATTTCTGCTGGTGGTAGTAGTTTATGGGCATTTACCTTGTTTCTTTTTACGTTTCTAAGGGTAGATCAGGTACGGAAATAAACGCGTTTTCCGTATTATTGTACTGATGAACAACGTGCGTTTCAAACAGTTGTATGTGCGCAGTTTTACTGCTGTACTGTTGGCTTCAAGTTTATTTTCTTGTGGTGATTCCAATGACGAAAATGTAGATGTGCTATTTGAAAAAATAGAATCAGATGTCACTGGCATTGATTTCGTGAATACTGTACCCGAAAATGACACATTGAATCAATTCACCTATCACTATCTATACAACGGTTCGGGTGTAGCCATTGGCGACATCAACAACGATGGAAAAAACGATTTGTATTTTTCAGGCAATGAAAAGTCGTCTCGTCTTTATCTGAATAAGGGTGATTTCAAATTTGAAGATATCACCGAAAAAAGTGGTACGGGAACCAAACAATGGATCAGTGGTGTTACGATGGTCGATGTAAACAACGACGGGTGGCTAGATATTTATGCATGTTCTTCAGGACCCAAACAGCTCAAACAATCCAAACGGAACTTATTGTTTATCAATCAAAAGGACGGCAAATTTAAAGAATCGGCCAAGGAATGGGGCGTAGATGATGGCGGTAACGCTACCTGTGCAACCTTTTTTGATTACGACAACGATGGCGATTTGGACTTCTATCTAGGCAATCATGCAGATCAGTTTTTCTCTAATATAAACACCCGTTTCACGCCCACCTTGAACATGGATGAGTTTAACCAGCAGCACTTTTTCCGCAATGATGGCAATAAATTCACCGATGTTTCAGAAAAAGCGGGCGTAGTTAAAATGGGTTATTGTTTGAGCGCTGCAGCAGCGGACTACAACAATGATGGACTTACCGACTTATACGTTTGCAATGATTACCATGTACCTGACTGCTACTATATCAACAATGGCGATGGCACATTCACCGATCAGTTTGATGTAGCTTTCAAGCACTCAAGTACAAACTCCATGGGCAGCGATGTTGCGGATGTCAACAACGACGGATTCTCGGACCTGATTACAGTGGACATGCTCTCTGAAAGTCCTCGTAGATATATGTCGTTGATGGGACCAAAAGACTATGACTATACCATGGTGGGAATCAAAAATGGATACAAAAACCAATACATGAAGAACAACCTTCAAATGAATTTGGGCAATGGTCATTTTGCTGATTTGTCCTATTTGTACGGCGTTGCTAAGTCGGATTGGAGTTGGAGCCCCTTACTATCGGATTTTAACGATGATGGATTCACCGACATGTTTGTTTCCAATGGTTATTATCGCGATGTAACAAACTTAGATTTTATCCTATATCAAAGCATCGTAGAGCAGCAACAAAAACGTGGGTTGACGCATGAAGAATTACTGAAGAAATTGCCCTATGAGAAAATCCAGAATTTCTTTTTTCAAAACAACCAAGGACAGGGTTTCGTCAACAGGGCTAGCGAAGTTGGTTTAGATGATTTAACCTTGAGTACGGGATCTGCCACCGGTGATTTGGATGGTGACGGCCGCTTAGACTTGGTCGTATGCAACCAGGGAGAGGTGCCTTTGGTTTACAAAAACATCCACACACAGAACCACTTTTTGAATGTGAAAGCTGAGGGCAGTGATCGCACCAACAAGTTTGGCATTGGCTGTCAATTATTTGTATCTGATTCTTCGGGCAAATACAGAAAATTCGAAATACAACCTTCTAGGGGCTATCAGAGTTCCTCAGAGGCCATCGCACATATCGGACTTGGTGAAAATGAATCATTGTCAGAATTGGTTGTGGTTTGGCCCAACGGAAAAGCCCAAATCCTCAAAGACGTGTCATGTGACCAAACCTTGGTTGTAAAGAGTGCTGATGCTAACACAACCTGGGATAGAAATCTCGTTCGCACAGGCGATATTCCATTCTTTACTGAAAATGAAAGTGAATGGGGTTTGAATTTTAATCACGTAGAACAAGAGAATCCCGACTTCAAACGCGAACCGTTGTTGCCACATCGTTACACCACCCTAGGGCCTGGAATGTCGGCCGGTGACGTAAACGGCGATGGTTTACAAGATTTATTTGTAGGTAATGCACGTGAAAGCAAAGGTTCTACCCTATTCTTACTGCAAAAAGATGGTAAGTATAGCGTTGCTGGATCTCAGCCATGGCAATCATTGGATGCTGACGTGATGGGTTCTTTGCTGTTCGACTGTGATGGTGATCGCGACTTGGATTTGTACGTGGCTGTGGGTGGATCTGAGTTTGAATGGCCCTCGAATAAGTACCAGCACCAACTTTATTTGAACGATGGAAAAGGTAATTTCAGTGTTGCAAAAGACCGTTTGCCCAATGTCGTTAGCAGTAGTAGTTCAGTTTCATCTTCAGATTACGATAGTGATGGTGATTTAGACCTATTTGTTGCTGGTCGATTGATGCCAGGCAATTGGCCCACCCTTGAAGTTCGCAGTTACTTGTTGCAAAACAATGGCGGTAAGTTCAGGGATGTCACAGCAGCCTTGGCGCCAGACTTAGAAAATGCGGGCATGATTTGTTCGGCCATATTCAGCGATTACAATGGCGATGGGAAGCCTGACTTATTGCTCGCGGGAGAATGGATGCCGCTGATTTTCATGGAAAATACTGGGGGCAAATTCGTTAACAAAACGGGTGAAGTTGGCGATGCTTCGCTATCGGGTTGGATGAATAGCATTACCCCAACCGATATCGACAACGATGGCGATTTGGATTATATCGTTGGGAACAAAGGAAACAACAGCTTTATACAAGCCAAAGTTGGCAGTCCAACCAAAGTATTTTGGGCAGATTTTGATGGCAATGGCCGACAGGATATCGCCATGAGTTATCACTATGGTGGGAGCGATTATCCTTTGTTCACGATGGACGAAATGGGTAAGGCCTACCCTTTCTTTATCAATAAAAAATTCACCACATACAATGACTTTGCGGGTAAAACCATGGAAGAGATCTTTGGCGCAGAGGTGTTGAAACAAAATAGTTTAACGGCCAATTACTTCTCAAACTTCGTCGCCATCAACAACGGTGGTAAATTTAGTTTTGTTGAGTTGCCGATGTGGGCGCAAGCAGGTCCTATGTTTGGTACTACCGTTTTGGATATTGATGGGAACGGTTTCGATGACATTCTTTGCACCGGCAATAACTACAACACCCGCGTACCGCATGGTCGTGATGATGCCCAACCTAGCTTCGTATTGTTCAACAATGGAGGCAGTTTCACTTATCAATCAGGTTCACGTAATGGATTGTATAACCAAGACGATGGAAAATCATTGATTTTATGTCCCGGAGCCAATGGACAAGTCAGAGCGATCATGGCTAACAACAATGGAAAACTCAGGGGTTACACTTTGTTAAACGGTAAAAACCAACCCCAAAACATCTCTTTTGTTACAGCCCCACCAATGGCAAGTTATGCCAAGGTAACTGTAAATGGATCTCTAAAAATGGTTGGTCTTAACGGCGGCACTGGTTACTTGACGGGCAATGTACCTGGTGTTTGGAAAACGAAAGGCGTCGACAAAATCGAGTTCTTTGATGTTACCGGACGCAGGTTGTAATAACTTTCAAGGTATAGTTGTATTTTAATATGTAAAACACTATTTTTGCAACCTAATTGTAAGAACATGGCTGTTACTAAACTCAAAAGAAAAGAAGCAAAAAACAGAAGCAGAATGACCAAGCGCGTTGATAACATCAAACGTTTGAAGTTGGTTACCACTATCGCTTCTCCATACAAAGGCATATCTGGAATCGTCTTGGAAGACCAAGAAAACCAATAAATGTCATTGTTTTAGATATTGAAGGCACGCATATTTGCGTGCCTTTTTTTATTAAATTCACAGCAATGAACGCAACTATGCTCAAACGCACACTACTGTTTTCAATCATCGGCCTCAGTTTATTTCAAAACGCTTGTCAAAAAGCCACTGAAACTGAGAACAAGATCATTCAAAACGACATTCTCTCGATTTGCAATATGGCCATTCAAAACGCCATTGTTGTTGACCACGTAGCCGCACCTGTAGGATCGCGCAGATATGTGTATGCATCAATCGCCGCCTATGAATCATTGGTGCCCTTTCATTCAAATTATCAAAGTGTCGCCCCCATGATGAATGGATTAAAAGCCACACCATTGCCTGATACCACACAGAAATATTGTTTGGATTTGGTTGCCATGGCTGCGCATACCTATGTGAGTCAGAAATTGGTCTACAAAGAAGACAGCATCGCAAATTTCAGGAAGCGACAACTAGAATTTTACCAAGACAAAATGTCGAATAGCATGTTCGAAGCCTCGATCAGTTATGGCGATAGCGTGGGTTCACACATTGTAAAATGGTCAAAATCTGACTCATTTGCTTATTTCCGTGGACGCGAATTTTTCTTAACCAAAAACAACCCTGGTTCATGGGAGCAAACACCCCCAGATTTCATGGAAGCCATCGAACCAAATTGGGGCAGAATCCGTCCGGTTTTGGTAAAATCAGTCAGAGAATTTCAATTTGATGCGCCGGAGCCATACAGTACAAACAAACAATCGCGTTTTTATGCCATCGCCAAACAGGTATACGACACAGTAAATTCAAAAGACACGAACCAACTTAAGACTGCTTGGTATTGGGATGACAATCCAAATGCATCCGTGCATTATGGTCATGCTACAATCAATGTGCTGAAGGTATCTCCTGCGGGACATTGGTTATCGATGTTTTCAACGGTGGCTCGACAAAAGAACTATTCATTGATGGAAACGGCTGATGGTATGGTTCGATTATCTTCTGCCATATTTGATGCCTTTATTACTTGTTGGCACGTAAAGTATAAAACAGATTATTTAAGACCGATCACTGCGATCCATGACTTGATCGATTCTAGCTGGAACTCTCCCATTCAAACACCCGCTTTTCCTGAGTATCCTTCAGGTCACAGTGTGGTATCAAGTGCCGCAGCTACCGTGTTAACGGCAACCTTTGGAGAATATGAGTTTACTGATAGTGCCGAATTCAAATTTGGTTTGGGTGTGAGAAAATTCAAGAATTTCAGGGAGGCTAGCAACCAAGCTTGCATGTCGCGCTTATACGGCGGCATTCACTTTATTGATGCGATAGAGAAAGGTAAGAAGTTGGGCAACGAGGTTGGAAATTACCACGTTACCCATCTTAAAACAAAACGATAAACTGCTTATTGCAATTGCGACAGACGCTTTTCGATAATCAGTAACTTATCAGAAGCGTCTGCCAATTTTTTACGCTCTACTTCTACCACCTCTGGCTTTGCATTCTGCACAAAGCGCTCATTTTCAAGCTTCTTACGTACAGATGAGATAAATCCATCGTAATACGCTTTCTCTTTCTCAAGTTCTTCACGCTCTTTATCAACATCAATGGCGATGTTGAGTTCCACCCAAATTTCATTTGTCCCAACGATGATTGGCATCCCATTTTGGGGCTTGGTTGACAGGTCTGTATGAATCACCACATTGGCCAATTTCTCTACAAAATCCAACAATCCCAATATGGCTTGAGCTGTTTCTGGTACCCAAATATTCAATGCTTCTTTTGGCGACAAGCCACGGGTATTGCGTGTATTTCGGATTTCTGTTACCAGTTGCAATGCCTCAGAGGAAATCAATGCATTTTTAGATGTATTATTGGCTGTTGGATACGGTGATAATACCAAGGTTTCTGCATTGCCATTGTACATCAACTGAACAATCTCCTCGGTGATAAATGGCATGTATGGGTGCAATAACGACATCAATTGATGCAATATGTCTTGCGCCTCCTTTTGGGTAGCACTTGCAATGGCTTCTCCGTATGGAGGTTTGATCGCTTCTAGGTATACCGCACAGAAATCATCCCAAATCAGTTTGTAGGTAGCCATCAAAGCGTCCGACAATCTAAACTCTGCGAACAAATGCTCTATTTCATGAAGCGCAGCATTGAGTTGCGATTCCATAAACATTTTTGCTTGGTTGGCCGCTTTGGTAGGTGCTTGGTCGTGCGTTGCCCACCCTTGAATCAACCTGAAGGCATTCCAAATTTTGTTACAGAAATTCCGTCCTTGTTCGATTTGCGTTTCATCAAAGAGAATATCATTGCCGGCAGGTGAACAAAGCAACAGGCCCATCCGCACTGAATCTGCTCCAAATTTCTCAATAAGCTCAAGTGCATCGGGACTATTACCCAATGACTTACTCATTTTCCGTCTGAGTTTATCGCGAATCAAACCGGTAAAGTATACGTTCTTGAAAGGCATTTTACCTTCAAATTCGTAACCCGCCATGATCATACGCGCCACCCAGAAAAACAAAATATCCGGACCGGTTACAAGGTCGTTGGTAGGATAATAGTAATTGAGTTCGGTTTTGTCGGCCTGCTCTCCTATTCCATCAAAAACAGAAATTGGCCACAACCAAGAACTAAACCAAGTATCCAATACATCTGGATCTTGATTGATATCAGCCGTTGTTACAGTGATAGACTTTTTCGCAAATTCAACCACCGCTTCTTCAGCCGTTTTTGCCACTACCCATTCACCATTGGTTGCATACCAAGCCGGGATACGATGACCCCACCACAACTGACGAGAAATGTTCCAATCTTTCACATTTTCCATCCAATGGCGATAGGTGTTTTTCAATTTAGCAGGATAGAAATTAATTTCATCGTTCATTACAGATGAAAGCACTTCTGGATTCTTTTTCATAAAATCCTGCATATTCATGAACCACTGGGTGCTAATTCTTGGCTCAACTACGGCATCGGTTCGCTCGCTGTATCCAACGTTGTGAATGTAATTTTCTTGTTTTGACAACAAATTGGCTTCCTTCAAGGCCTTCACCCATTGTTTACGTGCTACAAATCTGTCTTGACCCACGAACAATTCGCCTGCTTCAGAGATTGTACCATCGGCATTCAATGTATCAATCACGGGCAAATTATACTTTAACCCAATGTTGTAGTCATTGATGTCGTGTGCGGGGGTTACTTTCAAAACACCTGTACCAAACTCAATATCAATATAGTCATCTGCAATGATTGTCACTTCCCTATTTATCAAGGGAACCATTACTTTTTTGCCAATCAAATTTTGGTATCGTTCATCATTGGGATTCACACATACGGCCACATCTCCGGCAATGGTTTCGGGTCGCGCAGTAGCCACCATCAATTCACCATCGAAGTCTACCCCTTTATAAATTACATAAAAGAGTTGATCTGGCGTTTCTTTAAAAATCACTTCCTCGTCGCTCAACGTTGTTTGTCCCGCCGGATCCCAGTTCACCATTTTGGTGCCCCGATAAATCAATCCCTTTTTGAACAAATCAACAAAAACATCAACCACCGCTTCATACAAACTGGGCTCCATGGTAAACCTGGTACGATCCCAATCGCAACTTGCACCCAGCTTTTGCAATTGCTGCAAAATGATTCCCCCATATTTTTCTTTCCACTCAAAGGCATGACCAAGGAATTCTTCCCTTGTAAGACTGGATTTGGGGATGCCCTTTTCAGCCAACAATTTCACAACCTTTGCTTCTGTAGCGATACTGGCATGATCTGTACCAGGGACCCAACAAGCATTGAATCCTTGCTTACGCGCTTTGCGTATCAATACATCTTGAATGGTATTGTTCAACATATGTCCCATATGCAAAACACCCGTAACGTTTGGCGGCGGGATTACGATGGTATAAGCAGGACGTTCATCGGGAACTGAACGGAAGTACTTTTGGCTCAACCAGTGTTGGTACCATTTATTCTCAATATCGGAGGGGTTGTATTTGGCGTAAATTTCCATTGTTGCAAAATTACGATTTTCGTTTTGTGTTTTGGGTTGATATCAAATAAAAAGGCCACTCCAAAGAGTGGCCTTTTTTATGAATTTGTTTGTGATTAAACTCCTACATCGTGGTGGGCCGACTCTTCCAAATATGGATGATTGACTGCCACCAATCCTCTTTTGGTCAAAGCGGTAAACACCCAATAGGTAAAGATACCAGCGAACAACAAGAAGAATCCCAATTCCATGAATCCAAATTGCATTCCTGAACCAAACACACCAGGGAATACCATCAACCATACATCATGATAGTGACCCAAAATCATGATTGAACCAATGATTGCCAATACGTAGCGGTTTCTCTTTGCTGAACGCATCAACAATCCCAAGAAAGGAATACAGAAACACATGGCAAAGTTCAACAAGAAATTGAATTTGTAGTTTTCAAAGCGAATCTGGTAATAAGCCATTTCTTCTGGAATCTGTGCATACCAAATCAACAAGTACTGAGACAACCACAAGTAAGCCCAGAATACGGTGAAGGCAAACATGAATTTACCCAAATCGTGCATATGTTCATTGGTAACGAATCCCAAATAACCTTCTTTCTTGATATAAGCCACGAAGAAAGCCATGATGGTAATCATAGTAACCCAATGAGTCACAAAATTGTAGAATCCAAAAATGGTAGAGTACCAATGTGCGTCAACCGACATGATCAACAACCAAGCGATCACAGAAATGGTAAAACCAAAAATCACTGCGAACGCTGCACTGAAACGAACTGATTTTCTAAAGAAAGTCACATCGCCTTTTGTTGCATTGTCTTCGGCAGCTGACAAAGAACGCAATTTGCGCATCAATACGTACCAAATCACAACCAGTACACTTGGAAACACAAACAACATGGTTGAGTTCAAGAAACCTGACTTACCCACCAAAATTGGATCGTAACCAGCATCGCTCGGCTTCAAGCCCAAATGTTCGTAATGTGCCCAATGGTAGATATCGTTTTTGCCCATAAACAAGGCGATTAACAATACCACAAAAGGTACAGGAATGAAAGTCATGATGGCTTCAGGAATGCGCTTGATACCAACCGACCAACCTGCGTTGGCAATGTATTGAATGGCATACCACATTAAGGCTACCAAAGAAATCATTAAGAAGAAGTACCCTACAATCATCAAGTTAGCCCAAATACGAGTATTTACTGGCTTATCCAATGGATGGAATTCCATACGTGGACCGAATGCCTCATTCGGAACATTTCCATGCTCTTCATGAGCAGCTGCAGCTGCATGTCCCTCACCATGATGCGCTCCTTCATGAGCAGCTACTTCAGTTTTTGCGCTATGTGACTCTTCGTGACCGCCCAAATTAGCAATACCAAGACCTGCAAAAATCAATCCCAAAACCATCAAGATCATTGAGAATCGCTTCGCCTTCGGAGAGAATACAAACTGCTCCTGTTTAACTTCAATATGATGTCCGTGTCCCATTGTAATTTACTTATTTAGTGGTGGCTGTAGAATCCGCAGCTGCAGTTTCTACTGACGCTACTGACTGGTTGCTCAAGAATTTAACATACTTAATCACTTTCCAACGATCTTTTGGTGACAACACAGAGGCATGACTACCCATGTTGTTCTTACCGTAGGTCAAAGTGTGATAGATTTTGCCTTCGGGCAAGGTTTTGATGTACTCATCGGTATACGCTTTCCAAGCTGGCTTCAACGTAGATACTTTTTTGAATACTTCACCATCATTGGCACCGTTTGCACCATGGCAAGGAGTACAGTAGATATTGTACAAATATTTACCACGTCCATCTTCCAATGTAGCTTCAGCGGGCGCTACCAAAGCAGCAGATGCTTCATAACCTTCTCCTGAATTTTCCAAATTGTATTTGTAATCCAATTTGCCGTAAGCTACGGTACCAGCAACCGGTTCGCGCATGTTCATACCATAAGGATTGATGGTATTGCTATCACCTTGGTTATAGGCCTCATACCCTTTTGAATAATACATATCAGGTGCATATTCCCAACCAGGGTTATTTCCACGACTTACACAACCGCTCATTAAAGCAGTAGCGGCAATCGATCCGAACAAGATATAAATTTTGTTGTTCATTGTTATTCTACAATTAAAGTACGGTTTGAACGCCGTTGTGAAACTCGCGCAATTCAACAGCACCATGATTTTTCATCATGTTGAAGACTGCTTTTTCATCCATTCCATCAGTGGTTTCAATGACCATTACCATGCGGTCATCGGTTTGACGGATATCCAACAATTCATTTTTAATGCCATGAACCAAACGGTTTCTCCAGAAGAAGAAGAACGACATACCAAATGCAGTACACAATACAGTACCTTCAAACATCACTGGCGCCCAGCTAGGTGTGAAACGTACAGGCTTGTTACCAATGTTCATGGGCCAATCGTGTACGTACATGTACCAAATCATGGTAGTCATTAATGTCAAGCCAGTTACTGCGCAGAAAAATGCGATACGAGCCAATTTGCTTCGACGTGCACCAATAATACGATCCAAACCGTGAACTGGGTATGGCGTGTAAACATCGTGAATGTGAACACCAGCATGTGCAATTTCTGATGCACCGGCCATCAATTGGTCTTCATCTTCCCATACTCCGATCAACATCTTGTTGCGGTCGCGTAGGCTAAGTTTTTTATCTAAAATTCCCATTATGGTAATCTTTAAAGGTTGTTATTATTCGCGGTTGCGAAGGATTGATTTAACTTCTGCCATGTTGATTACAGGCAAGAATTTGGCAAACAAGAAGAAGCAAGTGAAGAAGATACCGAAAGTTCCCAAGAACAATCCAATCTCTGTCAACGAACCTGAGTACATTACCCAACTTGATGGCAAGTAGTCTCTGTGCAATGAGGTTACAATGATTACAAAACGTTCAAACCACATACCTACGTTTACAACAATACTCATGATAAAGATAAACCAAGGTGTAGTACGAGCCCAACGGAACCAGAACACCTGAGGTGCAATCAAGTTACAAGTCATCATACTCCAGTATGCCCACCAGTAAGGACCGAACATACGGTTTGTGAACGCATACTGCTCATAAATATTACCTGAATACCAAGCGATAAAGAACTCCGTCAAGTAAGCAATACCTACAATGGTACCCGTTACCATGATGATCTTTGTCATCGCATCTAAATGTCCGATAGTAATGTAGTTCTCATAGTTCATCACTTTACGCGCTACAACCAACAAAGTAGCCACCATACCGAAACCAGAGAAAATCGCACCGGCAACGAAGTAAGGAGGAAAAATGGTTGTGTGCCATCCAGGAATCACTGAGGTCGCGAAATCCGTAGATACGATTGTGTGAACTGACAATACCAACGGTGTACTCAAACCTGCCAAAATCAATGAAATCAATTCATAACGAGCCCAAGTGCGGGTAGAACCTGTCCAACCCATTGATAAGAAACCATACATGGTCTTACCCAATTTCGACTTCACTTTGTCGCGGATGGTTGCAATATCAGGAATCAAACCAATGTACCAGAACAACAACGATACGCTGAAGTAGGTAGAGATCGCAAATACGTCCCACAACAAAGGCGAGTTAAAGTTAACCCACAAAGAACCAAATCCGTTTGGCAAAGGCAAAGCCCAGTAACCAACCCAAACCCGACCCATGTGAAACACAGGGAACATCGCCGCACAAATAACCGCGAAAATGGTCATCGCCTCAGCAGAACGGTTGATACTCATACGCCACTTCTGACGGAATAACAACAATACAGCAGAGATCAAAGTACCCGCGTGACCGATACCTACCCAAAATACGAAGTTGGTGATATCCCAACCCCACATCACTGATTTGTTGATGTTCCAAACACCAATACCGGTGAACAATGTGTACAACAAGCTCACCCCAAAAATTCCCAAGAAAATCAAGGACAATGTAAAGCCCACCTTCCATGCGGTAGAGGGATTGTTCAAAATAGGTCTTGCAATGTCTCGCGTAACGTCAGAAGCCGTTTTATCGCCAGTTACAAGTCTGTCTCTAATGATTGAATCGTGTATCATTCGAATATTTTTTGGGTGAATTAAATTGAATCGTTGTTACGAATTTTGGTCATGTACTTCACTGATGATTGTACGTTAATTTCCTCAAGCACAGTGAAACCACGCTCATTCTTGTATAATTTGCTCACTTCGCTTTCTGGGTTGTGCAAATCTCCAAATACGATGGCGTTGCTTGGACATGCTCTCTGACAAGCAGTCAAAACTTGCACTTCGTTGGGTGATTTGCCCTCGCGCTTCGCCTTCAACTTACCTTCTTGAATTCGCTGAACACAGAAAGAACATTTTTCCATAACACCGCGAGTACGAACAGTTACATCAGGATTGATCACCATTTTACCCAATGGATTGTTGAAATGGAAGTCAAACTTGTCGTTGTCGTTGAAACGGAACCAGTTGAAACGACGTACCTTATATGGACAGTTGTTTCCGCAATACTTGGTACCGATACAACGGTTGTATGTCATTTGGTTCAAACCTTCTGTGCTGTGGGTAGTTGCCAATACTGGACATACCGTTTCACAAGGTGCATTAGAACAATGCTGACACATCATTGGCTGATGCAATACATTCACATTCTGCCAATGGTCGAAGTTGCCTTTTTCATCAGCCGCCTCAATTTCAGTGTCTTTGGTCAAAACACCTTCAGTTGAATTGAAAGAATAGTAACGATCGATGCGAATCCAGTGCATTTCACGACGCAAACGAATTTCGTCGCGACCTACAACAGGAACGTTGTTTTCAATTGAGCAACTTACGATACAGCTACCACAACCTGTACATGCATTCAAGTCGATGGCCATCGCCCAAAGGTGGTTAGGAGCACCATCCTTGCGATATTCCGGCTTTTCCCAAATGGTATAAATGTGGGTGGCTGGTTTATCGTTGCCTGCATTAGGACTCTTTTGCCAAGCAGCGAAAGTAGATTCTCTTACGATATCACGACCTTCAATGCTGTGGTGAGTCTGTGTTTGTGCCAAACTGTAGTTGTCATCGCCTTTGGTGATTTCAACATTTTTAGCAACAAAACTGCGGTTACCGGTATTGTTTACAAAAGCGTATCCGTTTACACCAATGGTGTCGAATCCTTTTTCAACACTTCCGGCAACTTTACCGGCATGTGTTCTACCATATCCCAAAGCCAAAGCCACTGTTTCATTGGCTTGTCCTGGCTGGATTAATGCTGGAACGTTGTTGTAAGTCACATCGCCTACTTTCACGTTTACAGTATCCCCTTCTGAGATATCCAATTTTACAGCCATCGCTTTTGGCAAGGCTACATAGTTATCCCAACAAACTTTGCTTACTGGATCAGGCATTTCTTGCAACCAAGGATTGTTTGCAAAAGCACCGTCTCTTACTCCCACACCTTGATAAAGTACCATGTCAACACCGGTAGCTTTAGCATGTGAAGAAACATAGGATGCCAAAGCTTCTACATTCCCTGCATAAGAGGCCACACCTTCTGTTGAACCAGCGGTGTAGATACCTTTTTCCAACGCAGCATTGAAAGCATCGTCAGAACCTAAGGTTGCAGACCAGTTGGCACGAATGAAGTTGTAGTAAGGAGATGCTTGTAATTTTTGAGAGAAAATACCTTTGGATGCGAATGGATCTTTAGCAGGAGCCACCAATGCATTTGCCCAAGTCAACAAGCTCACTTGAGCCTGACGGGTATTGAATACATTCGAAATGGTAGGCTGAGTGAATTGGTAAACACCTCTTCTTGGCTCAGCGTCGTTCCAACTTTCCAAATAGTGATTATCAGGACATACATACTGACACAAGCTAGCCGTTTCATCTTTGCTCGATGCAAATGATACCGACAAACTTGCTTTCTTGATAGCTTCTGTCCACTCCTTAGCATTGTGGTTGTACACTGGGTTGGTGTTGTAGAAAATCACACCAGCAATAGCACCAGATTTCAAACCGGCCAATACTTCGGCAGTTTTCTTATCAGAACCTTGGTATTGGTTGCTGTGGTTTACCATATCGATGGTAGATCCATAGTTACCCAACATCATGTTAATTCCGTTTACAATCTGTTGCACTTCCATTTCGTTGCTCGCAGAAATAACCAATGAAGTTCCTTTTGCTTTAACCAACGCATCGGCAGTTTTCTTCACAGAGTTACCAGCCAACTCACCTTGCTGAGGCACAGGAATCTGTTTTGCACCCATAGCGATGGCGATGTAGTTATACAAAGTTGCCACATACAATGCCTCTTGGGAAGCACGCATTGGGAAACGGAAATCAGCATTGGTACCGGTCATGCTCATTGCACTTTCGAACTGAATGTGCTTCGACATACCACCAGCAACGGCGGGCTGACGGTTGATGGTATATCCTTTAGAGAATTCTACAGGAGAAATCCAAGTTCCCAAGAAATCAGCGCCGAAACTTACGATGACCTTAGCAGCACCAAAGTTGTAAGTAGGCAAAGCACGCTTACCGAAATCAGCCGCATTGGCATCCAAGATACCGCTGTATGATACTGCATCGTAAGCTACATGTTCTGTATTGGGGAATGCTGCTTTGAATGATTCAATCGCCTTCAATGTAGAAGGAGAATGGGTTGAACCAGACAAAATGGCGATTTTACCATTGGCAGCAGTGATTTTCTTCAACTGATTGGTGATATCCGCATCAATGGCTGTCCAATCGGTTTGCTCTGCATTGTTCGCCAAAGGATTCGCCAAACGCTCATTATCGTAAAGAGAAAGGATCGACGCCTGTCCAACAGCACAAGTACCACCTTGTGAAATTGGTGAATCAGCAGATCCATCCACTTTAATCGGACGGCCTTCACGCACCTTTACTTCAATTCCACAAGCGGCAGAACATGCGCCACAAGTTGAACGATAGTAGTTGGCTACGCCTGGGGTTACATCCTCGGGTTTAACTAAATATGGAACAGCATGGCGAATGGGGGTCTTGGTACAAGCAGCCAAAGCCACTGCAGTTACACTGAAACCGAAATACTTTAAAAAGTCTCTTCGGTTGGCTTGCAACTCAACACCGTCTTCGTTGAACACTTCATCCAAAGGGAGATCATCGTGAAACTCGTTTTTCTGAGCAGCTAGGAACTGTGGGTTCCTGTTCAACTCTTCTTCGCCCTTCCAGTATTTGATATTATTTGACATAATGATGCTTCTTAAAAATTGAAATTAATAGTGACACTTAGAACATTCCAAACCACCATTCATGGCAGGAGTCAATTTAACCTTGCCATCAGCAGAGAAATACTTGCTCTTGCTTTTGTTTGATGCGATATCCTTCGCTGCTTTCTCGTGCAAAGCCTTGTAGTAGTTGTTGTTTGCAACATCCACCTGCGCATTGCGGTGACAGTCGATACACCAACCCATCTGCAATGAGCTGTGCTGCTGAACTACTTCCATCTTTTCGATGGCACCGTGACAGGTTTGACAAGTCTGCTTACCTACTTTCACGTGCTGTGAGTGGTTAAAATAAGCATGGTCTGGCAAGTTGTGGATTCTAACCCAACGAATAGGACGTGGATTCTTACCGTATTCTTCACCTGGCTTAGCTTCTGGATTGTAATCCAATGCCGCGTAGATTTTCTTGATCTCTGGAGAAATCTCACCGTTGTATTTATCGGTCAATTGTACTCCCTTGTGACAATTCATACAAGTGTTCAACGCTGGAATAGATGCTTGCTTACTCTCCTCTACGGTTGAGTGGCAATATTTACAATCCAACTTCAAATCACCCGCGTGCAATTTGTGTGAGAAGGCGATGGGCTGCTTAGGCGCATATCCTTTTTGTACACCTACTTCGGTGATAGAATATCCAAAACCATAGTAGGCACCTAATCCACCCAAAATAACCGTGGTAAATACAGAAAGAACCACTGGGTTTTTCTTACCCCATTTGCCAGGAAGTACCTTTTCAAAGAAACCCTTCTTGGGAGCATTCATGGCAGCCAATTCTTCAGGATTCTTTTCAGCGGCAACACGCTTCAATGTGTTTTTAACACGTGCCAACACCAACAATACCGCACTGAAAATAGCCACCAAAATCAACAAGATGTATAGCGCAGTGCTATCATCCTTGGGTTGATCCGCTGTAGCTACCGCAACTGTTGCCTTCTTGGGCTCTGGTGCTGTTTTGATGTACTCAACGATGTCCAACACATTCGCAGGTGTCAAGTTCTCGAAGATGTTCATCGCGGCTCCACCGTACTCAGTGTACAATGCAATCGCATCAGGGTCCTTGGTTACCTTACGGAACTTTTCGTTGTTACGTACCCATTGAACCAACCATTCTTCGGAACGACGGGTGTGAACGCCCCTCAGCGCAGGTCCTACAACCTTCTTGTCTAAAGCGTGACAACTTCCACAGTTGTTGGCTTCATACAGTTTCTTACCGTTTTCCGCATTGGGTTTGTCTTGAGCGTAAGAGGATACCGAAACAGCCATGAGGGCTGAAAGCATCCAAACTTTCATATTTCTAGCAATCATGTTTGGGAACATTGTCTTTTTTCGCGATGCAAATATAGATTATGGGCTCTCCCTTAAAAAATAAATTGTTAACAGAGTTTTCAATTTAAAATCAATCTAAACTAAATCTATAGAGACTTGAAATTCTGCCAATTAGAAAACCAAAATCAAGTTCGAATTGGGGATTTCCACATTGAAAATAGCCGATTGTACACCCCAACAAACACAAATCAAGACACACAAATGGGCTTTCTGAAGATTGCTGACAAAAATCAGTCTGCGCGCAACCAATCCAAGTAGTTGATATAGCTCGCCAATGCCAACTGAGAGTAGTTTTGAGAGGAATTTCCGAAAGCCCCAGCTTGGGTTTTCCATAATTTCATGATCAACTCCTCCCCGCTTTTAACCTCACCCACCGCTGCCACTGCCTTACGCACGTTGCCAGCACCCGCATTGTACACGTGCATCACCAACAATTGAAACCACAATTGATCCAAATAGGGCTCCAATCCCACAGAAACCGCCATTCTTTGCGCATTGGGAATACAATAATCGCGCATCAACTTAGCTGCCGCCATGCTACTCAAAGCGAAATCATGTCGATCATCCCTGGCACTGGTAATCACCAATCCATATTTCTTGGCCACAAACGGCATCAATTGATAATGACCTACCGCCCCACTTATGGATCTTGCCCTGGGGTTGTTTGGCGACTCAATCAACAGAATAAACTGCGCGTAAATGGGATTAACCCCTATTTCATTGAAAACCATTTTGGCATCATCCACCAACGGTCCAACCTTTTTAAAATCAAAAAACTCACGTTTTCCACGAACAAACTTGACCAGCTCACAGGTTTCATAACCAAAAGAATCTCGGTAACATTGTGCAGTTACTTCGAGTTTTGCATAATCCACCAATGAATCCAATCGCTTTGCGGAAATCACATCCATCATGTTTCGACTATCCTTGTGCACAACAATGCAAGAATCCTTTGTAAGCAAAATCACCTTTTGCCAGAATTGTATGGGTGGCTGCTTGCGAAAAAAATCAAGCTGCTCACTGGGCACGATGATACAATGAAATGAATCCTTGTCACCACCTGCAGGTATTTTGGTCGCGTTCTGACATGAGGCCACCGACGTCATGCTAATAACCAATGCGAACAACAGTCCGCCAATATTGAATCTCACGTTTTCCATCTACTCCCCTCCTTTATTTTTGTGTGCAATGCGCATCCAACCATTTCTTGGCCGCCTTTTCTCCCAACTGATAACTTCTCTCCCAATCTACACAAGCAAGGCCCATCTTTCCTTGGTTATATCGCGCAATACCCCTACCCAAATAAGCATATGCAGGAGCACTGTTCTTGGCTTTGATCGACTTGCTCAACCACTCATCCGCCTCTACCCACTGTTCCTTCTGCAATAGACAATGTCCGTAGTCGGCCAACAAATCAGCGTCAGTAGGACTCGTTTTCAAAAGTTCCGCATACACAATCATGGCTTCATCAATGCGATTCAGAAAAAAGAAGGCGTCTCCTTGGTATTTTTTTAGGTTGACGTTGGTGGGGTTCTTTTCTAACTCCGATGCGATGAGCGGCAAACATTGGCTGTATTGTTCTGACTGAAACAATGCAGTAATATATTGCTGCTTCACCCATTTACTGTCTGTATCCTTCGCATAAATTTCACCCACCATTTTGGCGTAAACCACCATCTGTTTTGAACGCTCGAAATGCTGTAGCTGCTGTTGTCCGTATTCTATAAAAAGTGCATCGCCAATTTTTGTGTACAACCAGTTCAAATCCGCTTTGAAGGTTTCATATTCAGATAACAACAGTGACAAATCCATGCGTTGGATATGCGCAAAAGTATCTTCAGGGGTCTCGCCCAAGTAACGGTTGATATCGCTAAAGGCAAATTGAAAATTCTCCGTTTCGCGGTAGGCGATATAGCGATACAAATACGTTTGAGTTCTATTGGGGTTTAATAAAATGGCTTTGTTGAAATCAACCACTGCAGATCCAAAATCACGCATGTGAACCCGCACCACACCACGCGTGAGCCAGGCGATATCTTCCTGAGGCCTCATATCTACCGCTTGATCCAAACTCACAATCGCAGTTTCATAATCGCCTTTTTCGTCGGACCGCATCCCAAACGACATCAACTGATCGAAGGAATATTGGGCCTGGCTATGGGCGATACACAGAAAAATGAAACAGAAAGTGATTAAGCGTTTGAGCATGGTCATTCAATAGACAAAAATCCGACCAAAGTCTTCGAAGAAAAAATGGGGATATCTACAATCTCTGAATTGTCTAATGAGAAGGACTCATTTCTAATTACTTTTGCGCATCACATGACAGCCAGCGTATCACAAAAGAAAAAGGAGCATTTATTTTTGGTTCTAGGGATGTTTTTCCTCACCAATGCCATCGTGGCCGAGTTTATCGGTGCCAAAATCTTTTCTCTCGAAAAAACACTGGGGATAGCACCTGTTGGGATGCAACTATTTGGTGGCACGTTCAATTTCGACATGACGGCCGGGGTGATTTTATGGCCCATCGTTTTCGTTCTCACTGATTTGATCAACGAATATTTTGGCAAAAAAGGGGTTCAGAAATTGTCATGGATTGCCTCTGGATTATTGATTTATGCATTTGTGGCGGTTCGATTGGCCATGTCTTTGAAAGGGGCCGATTTTTGGATTGGCAGCGGCGCAAACCAAGGATTGCCCAACATGTCGGATTCCTACAACGCCGTATTCGGACAAGGCCTTATGATTATTTTGGGTTCTTTGGTGGCGTTTTTGGTGGGACAGATCGTTGATGCCACCATCTTCAGCAAACTCAAGGAAAAAACAGGGGATCGATACATTTGGCTGCGCGCAACAGGCAGCACGGTTGTGAGTCAGTTCATCGATAGCTACGTAGTGTTGGTCATTGCCTTTTATTTGGGTGGCAAATACGATTTGTTGTGGGTGTTGCAGGTTGGCACACTCAACTACATCTATAAAATTGGCATGGCGATTTTATTGCTACCCGTTTTGTATGGGGTACATCGCGTTATTGACAACTATTTGGGCGTTACGCAAATGCCAGCATCAGGCCAGACAGAATCATCACAATTCCAGTAATTACGCCAGCATTGTGTTCTAGGCGATGCGAATTCCATCGCTCGAGGCCGTGAAAGCCAATCCAAACTCCACCCATCATGCTCAACCAGGTGGTGAGTGAATAAACCACAACCAACGTGAGAATAACACCCCAACCAAAAGGTGCGAGGGTGAAAAAATACGATTCTATTTCCATGCAGGGCGATAGAAATAAGGATATCAACACAATACCAAAAGCCCATTTGCCTTCTTTGTTGGCGGTTTTGTTTGGAAAGTGAAAATGGTGATGGCGATGATGGCGGTAGAGGAACCACAACCCCAACAGGACCATGATGGTACCACCCACAGATTCAAAGTGCCAATGGGCAGCAGGGAATTCAAGTTGGTTAGAATTGGACATACCCCATAGGGTCAATTGGGCCAATATCAAACCAATGAGCACGGTGCCAGCGGCATGGGCGATGGCGGCTAGGCCGGTATAGCGAAGTGTTTGCGACTTACTCCAACCCATTTTCTTGGCCAATGCCAAAAAAGGCAACCAATGTCCAGGAATGAATCCATGAAGCACACTGATTACAAAGGCTGCGATGAGTTGTTCTATCATTGTTACAAAGATAACGGCTTAAAAAAGAAAAGCCCCGCCGAAGCGAGGCTTTTCTGAATTCTCTTATGAATTAGAGCGATTTGGCTTCTTCGATCCATTTGCCCCACTGGTCGGCAGAGATTTTAGCATCTTCTGCAGTCATAGCGGCAATTTTCTCGTCGTTCAAACCTTTCAAATCTTCGATGCTGTTAACACCCAAAGCGATCATACGCTTTTCCATTGCTGGACCAACACCTGAAAGTGACTTCAAGGTTGCAGATGTAGTAGCAGCAGCGACAGTTTCAGCAGCAGCGGCAGCTTCAGCTTCAACCTTTTTGGCTTCTGCTTTGTCAGCTTTTGCTTTTGCATCTACTTTTTCAGCTTTCTCAAATTGAGCACGCAAGGCAGTCAAAGCATCCAATTCACCAAACGTTGACTTCTCAGAAGTCTGGTTGATTTTCTTCACCACTTTGGTAGCGTTCTTACGCGCTTTGTCCTTGGCGTTGTTATCAGAATCTTTGCTTGCTCTTTCAGCACCTTTCCAAATGTTGGTGTGAGAAACGATGATGCGCTTGGCATCTTTTGAGAACTCGATAACTTCGAATTCCAATGTTTCGTCATCCGCCATTGTGGTGTTGTCGGCTTTCTTAATGTGGCGTGAAGGCGCGAACGCTTCAACACCGTACTGCATTTGAATGGTTGCACCTTTGTCGTTCACAGACATTACAGTACCCTCATGGATTGAACCAATTGAGAAGATGGTCTCAAATGTTTCCCATGGGTTTTCTTCCAACTGCTTATGACCCAAACTCAAACGACGGTTTTCTTTGTCCACTTCCAAAACCACTACTTCCAACTTATCACCTTTCTTGGTGAATTCGCTAGGATGCTTGATTTTCTTGTTCCAGCTCAAGTCAGAAACGTGAACCAAACCATCAATTCCTTCTTCCAATTCCAAGAACAATCCATAAGACGTCAAGTTCTTCACAATACCTGTGTGCTTGCTGCCCAATGCATATTTGTTCTCGATTTCGATCCAAGGATCTTGGGTCAATTGCTTGATACCCAAAGACATTTTGTGCTCAGAACGATCCAATGAAAGCACCAACGCTTCTACATCGTCGCCCACTTTCAAGTATTCTGAAGGGTTGCGCAAGTGTGAACTCCAGCTCATTTCACTTACGTGAACCAAACCTTCAACACCTGGCTTGATTTCGATGAATGCACCGTAATCAGCAACAGAAACAACCTTACCGCTTACTTTGGTACCTTCCAAAATATCTGCAGTCAAGTTATCCCATGGGTGAGAAGTCAATTGCTTCAAGCCCAAAGAAATACGCTTCTTAGTATCATCGTAATCCAAGATTACAACCTGGATGCGATCATCCAACTTCAACACCTCTTCAGGGTGGTTGATACGACCCCATGAAATATCAGTGATGTGCAACAAACCATCGATACCGCCCAAATCAACGAACACACCGAAAGAAGTCATGTTTTTCACAACACCTTCCAATACCTGTCCTTTTTCCAATTTAGACAAAATCACAGACTTCTGTGCTTCGATATCGTCTTCAATCAACGCTTTGTGTGATACAACCACGTTCTTGTAGATTTCATTGATTTTAACAATTTTGAAATCCATGTTCTTACCTACGTACTGATCGTAGTCACGAACGGGCTTGGTATCAATTTGAGATCCTGGCAAGAACGTATCAAAACTAAACACGTCAACCACCAATCCACCTTTGGTTCTTGAACGCACATAACCGGTAACGATTGCATCGTTGTTGTGTGCTTCAACAATTTTCTCCCAAGCAGTTTCTTGCAAAGCTTTCTTTCTGCTCAAGATCAATTGACCCATTTTGTCTTCAGCGATGTCTACGAATACTTCAACTTCATCGCCCAAAGCCAAGTTTGGCACATCACGGAATTCTGTACGTGGCACAAGACCATCACTCTTGAAACCGATGTTTACAACAACATCTTTTTCGTTCATACCTACTACGGTACCCTTAACAACTTGTTTTTCAACAACAGGTTGGAAAGTAGAGTTGTAAGCATCTTCAAGACGCTTGCGCTCGTCGTTAGAATAAGACTCGAAGCCAGCTTCATCAGCGCCCCAGTCAAAATCGTCATGTGCTGCTGCTGCAGCTGTTTTGGTGTTTTTTGCCTTAGAAACTTCTACGGTTTCTTCAATGGCTTGTTCGTTTTTTTCGTTTGTCAAGAAATAGTTCCTCCTTTGATCGAGCGGCAAAATTAATGAAATAATGTTGATTATTCCGATAAAATGGCATATTTTGTAATATTCGCAAATACTAATTGCATTCCTACCCCATTTTTTCACAATTCGCAAACATTCAATTCGAAAATTCTTGTAGGTTTGCCAATAGGTATGGCAAAATCAGTTTCAAACGCGCATCAAACAGCTTCACCGGCAACGCCGAGCGCAGCAACCCTTCTCTCATTTGAAGCATTCCAACAATCGTTTTCAACCCTTGTGGCCCATCGCACTGAGGCACAATCACCTGCCCCTTGGTATCTAATATACACAGGCAATCAATCGCCCAAACCCTCCGAATACCAATCCCATGAGTCTTTCGTGGCCAACAGCTCACCAGGCGCTTATGTCGTTGGGAAACCCAAACCCGCCAAAAGTGCTATCCAAGAAGCCCTAACTGGAATTAACGAATCAGACATACAATGTAAGTGGATTCTTCTCAACACAAGCGCCATTGCCAAACTCCAGAGCGACAAAGCCCAGTTCAATACCCTATTTGAATTGGCCTACTCCTTGGAAAAAAGCAACCTTCCTACCCAACTGGCCGAACTCAACACAAATAGCACGCCTACTTCACTGAGCGCATTGCTGAAAATCCGCTGGACCGCCGCCATCAACTACTACATCAAAGCAAACAAAAACATTCATCGATGGGCATTCATGCTGCTATCTGTTTTTGCCGTGATTTTCATGACCCAAATGAGCAAAACCGCTTCCATCTCTGGCGATGAATTCACCCAATATACTTACTCTAAACTCATTGCAAACTACTACCTCGATCCGGTGGGCATGGCCATCCCCATAGATACCAACGAACTCAAAGGTCAGCGTATGCCAACACTCGCCAAAGCACTGCCTGAAATGGGCTCTGACTTGGCAACGATCAAAGACCCAGATCGTATCATGCACGTGTATGGTTCTAGCTTCGATACCTTCACCACAATCCTCGGCCATTGGATGGGTACCGAAGACCCCATGGGATTCAGGCACTGGTGGAATGCAATTTTTGGATTCTTGGCGATTTTTTACACCGCACTTGTGGTCAAATTCCTCACCAAAGGCAGTTGGCTTTACGCTTGGGTATCACTCATTGTGATGCTCTTTATGCCTCGCTTCTTCGGCGAAGCCATGAATAACCCCAAAGACGTACCCTTTGCCCTCGGTTACATCATGAGCTTGTATTATGCCCTTAAATTATTCAAAAGCGGTAGCAAACCCGCTTGGAACAACATCGTTGGATTGGTATTCGGCACAGCATTGGGCATAAGTGTCAGAATTGGTGGATTGCTTAGCGTTGCGATTTTCATCATGTACGCCGGCTTGAAATACATTGAGAAAATTGGACTACCCGCATTTTTGTCATTCAAATGGAAAGGATTTTCTTCTACAGCGATTTTCTTGGTTGCGGTGGGATTAGCCGCCTACATTTTGGGTATTGTTGTTTGGCCATACGGTTGGACAGACCCCATCAACAACCCATTAGAATCGTTGAAAGAGTTTACGAATTACTCGGTTTCCTTGCGACAGTTGTTTGAAGGCAAATTGTATGATTCAGATCTTTTGCCACTGTATTACCTGAGGAAATACTTGATCATCACCACCCCATTGGCTGTGATGTTTGGCATCGGTTTATTTGCGATTTTGTTGTACCCCAACCGCAAACAATTCAACAATGAAATCTTCTTGATTCTCTTCGCTGCCATTTTCCCTGTGGTGTACATTTACATTCAAAAATCTCAAGTTTATGGCGGAATCCGTCAGATCCTGTTCACACTGCCTTGCTTTGTGGGCATCGCATTTGTTGGCTACCATTGGCTTGATGCCTACCTATCAAAAATCAATGCAAAACTCAAAGGAGCGATTCTGGGTTTGGTTTTGTTGGGCACCGCCTTACCCGCAAAATTCGTATTGGCCAATCATCCCGTGAGCTATTCTTACTTTAACGAACTTCAAGGTGGCACCAAAGCAGCTTATGGAGAATACGAAATGGACTATTACTTGGCCAGTTTGCGTCCCGCCACCGAATGGTTCCTGAAAAACGTTGCAGAAAAGAATCCCAACAAGCAATACGAAGTCCTGTCGTACGGTATGGATCACGTAAAATACTATTGTCGCAACCAAAAGAATGTTCACGTTGGCTACACGCGCTTCGATGACCGCAGTGCTAAAAAATGGGATTACTGCATTTTCTACAATGCCTATTTTGATAAATCCCGACTCAATTCGGGAGAATTCCCTCCCAAAGGCACCGTGTATCAACAAATGGTGGATGGCGTACCCGCTGGCATTGTCATCGAACGTCCGATATCATCGCCCGATGGCAGTTTGGATGATTACGAAGGCATCAAAGCCATTGAAAAAGATACCGCCTTTGCTCGTGGCATTGACTTGTTGAAGCGCTATGCCCAGACCGACCCAAATCGCTCGGAAATACATTTTTACTTGTCTACTGCCTATGCCAATTTGGGACAGCTTGACGATGCCATTCGTTCTGCAGAAACCGCAAGAAAATACTATCCAGAGCACTCTAGAAGTTGCTTCGCCCTGCACCAATATTACGTTTCCAAAAAGGAATACGACAAAGCCATTCAGGTTATGTCGGAATTCATCGTATCACGTCCTCGCGATGGCGAAGGCTATGTAATGAAAGCCCAGGCGCAATTGATGAAGGGCGATGCTGTATCAGGGTTAAACACACTCCAAGAAGCGGTTGCGGTGAATCCGATGGACTATCGCGTCTACGGTTTGGGGGCTCAGGCCTATCAAATGCGAAAAGATGTAACAAATTACAACCTTTGGGTGCAGGCAGCACAAATTGGCACAGCGAAAACGCAGATTGATTTCCAGATGGGCGTTGAAGCGATCATGACGATTTTCGAATCCATCACAGGAACTCCGTTAGACACGAAGAAATACGGACTAGAGAATTAAGCGGGGCGCTTATGCTTCCAGCGGCGATGACTCCACAACCAAATGTGGGGTTGTTGCTGAATTTCTCGCTCGGTATGCTCGGCAATTAAGCGGGTAATTTCTCCATCGGGCATACTTGAGGGATCCAAACACAAGGGTACCGTTTTGGCTTCGTAATAGCCGCGCTTTACTTTGGTGCTAGACAAATAGTACAATGGCATATTGAGTTTCTTGGCGATCTTTTCCGGCCCCATCATAAACGGGGTATCTTGATGCAAGAAATTTGTCCAATAGGCCCCTTTGCCTGAACTCGGATTTTGATCCCCAATAAATGCATTCACTGTTACCACAGCTTTGTTGGCGTCTAACACCCTGAGCGTTTGTTCCATTGGAATTGGATTTGCGCCAAATTTGCT
>JAHEMG010000072.1 GCA_024643755.1 Flavobacteriales bacterium
ATCAGCAAGTGGCATGGAAAACCATCAACCATGCAGATGGGAGTTTGTGCGATGGCACTTGGACGCAACTAAGCAATTCAGAAAACATTCGTTTCACGAACGGCAAAAACGACCTTCTAAAAAAACGCGCGCAGCTTTCAGTCACAACATTGCCCCTCATCGGCGATGATTGTCCTACGGCCACTGACACCATCCTCATCAAACTCAACCCCAATCCAATCCTCTCCAACATTTCAGACCAGCGTGGCTGTGCGCCTTTGTCGGCTATCTGGACTGTGGATGAATTGAATAATTTGAGTCCAGACCAAGTAACCTATTCATGGGAGTTGGGATCGGGAAAAATCTCAAGTCAACAAATTCCCGGCAAAATCAATTATGACATACCCGGAAAATTCAACATCAGGGTGATTGCAACCAGCGATTCTGGCAATTGCGCCGACACCAACCTTGCACAAGTCTTTGTTTATCCCAAGCCGATGGCGGCATTCAGCACCAATCCAGAAAACCCTACTGTAGCGATGCCGAAGATTCAAATGATCAATCAAAGCACCATTGATACGAATAATTTTAACCACAAACTCTCCTATCGTTGGGATTTTGGCAACACGAACCAAAATTCAGACACCTCATTGCTCCGTTCGCCTTACTATCATTATGGCAAAGACACTGGAAAATTCAATATCACCCTCATTGTAACTTCTCCCTACAATTGCTCTGACACGGCAATTAAATCTATTTACATCAAACCCAGTCTGAGCATTTATATACCCAATGCCTTTACGCCAAACAACACCGGGCCCAGTGTAAATAACACATTCAAACCCATCACGGGTGGTTACCTAAAAGCGCAGTTTAGCATTTATAATCGCTGGGGAGAAAAACTATTTGAAACAAACAATCTAACAACTGGTTGGGATGGCAAATCAAACGGACAAGATTGCCAAGAAGGCACTTATTTGTACGAATTGATTATTTTCTACGAAGAAACGGAGCCCCATAATTACTTTGGGACTTTCACCTTACTTCGATGAACTAATTGTTTTTGGGCTCCTTTGTAATTTTCAAAACTTGGTCCATCGTTGACGCGTGGTTAAACCATCCAAAACTGAATCCTCGTTCAACGAAAAAACAGCAATTCCCAACCAACCAATCGCATTTTTATTGTACACTTGAAACACACAACATCTCAAACCAAAAAACTATGCAATCAAAAACACTTTTATTGGTTACTACCTTACTTCTTTCTTTGACTGCAAAAGGACAAGAAAAATCAGAAAAACTGGATTTTAGAATTGGAAGCGGAGTTTCTCTTTTGGGATCCGGCGATATGACAACATTTGTTTACGAAAATGAACTCAACTACAAATTAAACAATTACTTAACGAGTGCCGTATCGATCAACTTAGGTCGTAGCAACTATGGTGTTTATGAAAACTCTTCATTTACCCAAGGCAACTTAAATATTTTCATTTCTCCATTTAAGAACAATAAAAAGTCCGATTTCAGGATCGGAACAGGTTTATCGTATTACTCCGTTTCAGATGCTTATGCAACTTCCAGAAGTTATGAAAACGGACAATTAGTGGCTGTGGTATATGGCATCGAAACAAGAAACAGTTACGGAATCAATGTTATCATTGAAAAATCATCAATGATCACCGGTAAACTTTTTTGGGGCGCTAAGTTGTATTCTCAGCCCTATTTCAATGGAGATATAAACACCGGGCTCACATTCAAACTGGGCTATAAAATTTAATTCGCCTGCCGCGCAACCATTCTCATCAACTGCGTCATAGTAACAAATGCGTTATTTTCGTACAGTGAAGAGAAATCATTCGGGATGGATACTGGGTCTAGTCATTGGCCTAATCATGGCCTTGCCCTCAAAGACCAACGCCCAGCGCTTCCAACTCGAGCATGAAGACTATTCAGACTCCGTAATCTGGTACGTGCGGAACACCGGTCCCACATGGGTAAAACCCACCTCCATCACCATCAATTGGTTCCATACAAAGCCAGACCTCTTCATTTGGGATGCCAATCCCGGACCCGCATCGTATAGAAATCGAATCACAGAAATCAATAAAAGCGGCAACCTCACCTTCAAATACAAATCAACCCAAGGCGTGGGCCTGAACGATACCCTTTACCCCGGAAAGCGGGTGCCCGTGTTCTACTCGGTGAATTACAACACCCTCAAAACCGACACCGTAATGCCCGCAAACGCCATCCTGTTTTACCACGATTCCCTCGTGCGCGATGGCGAAGAAGAAGTAATCCCCAAAGGCGCATCGTGCAGCTACGAACGCATCTATCTCAACAGTCTCAACGCCAATAGCGGCATCCACTACCGCTCTACCGTTTGGTACAACCTGCACCGCGATATGTGTCAGAAATTCTACACCCCTGACCTCTTCGTCATGGTGATTTTTGACCAGAAAACGTTCAAACCCACCTCTGCGGGTGTGATGCCGAAATGTGCCTCAGGGCGATATGGCACGGCCTTCGGATACCCCAAAGACTCCCAAATCTATTACAGCTTTACCCTGAGCGATGGCCCCCACATCGACTCCGTGATCAATGGCATCACCGATGGCGATTATGTTGCACTTGTTAGCTACCCCACCTTCAGCCAGTACAGCATTTCTAAAATGAAAAGTCGGTTTGCCCCTATCGGACTCAATACAGACTCATTGATTGTGGGGCCTTACGGAATTCCTGATGTGCAAATGGTCTTTTGGGGACGAAAAGGACTGTCAACCAGCAAAGGAAGGTTGAATACGATGGGACGGTTTTTCAAACCCCCTGGAGGATCGATTGTAAGTTTAACGGCAGACCACCTGATGATTACCAATCAACCGAGCGACGAGCTAGCGCCATGGCCACCATGCTTTGAAACCTTGGCAGTGGTACATCAACCCTACATTCCGGCACCTCCCCAAATCGGGGTAAAATCCATGGTCAGCAGTACCCTCATCGCTGCCATGCCCAACCCGGCAAACGAACACATCACCCTACACACCAAAGAAGTGGTAGAATGGGAGTTTTACGATGCATATGGAAGACAAGTACCACAGCGATCGAACAGTGAAACCATCGAGATCACTGGCTGGGCCGCGGGTTTGTATTACGGCATAGGCAAACCTTCACAACCGGGAAAATCGGTAATTTACCGCACCCAATTCATCAAAACACGTTAGTATTTGGTGCGCTGCATGTCGCGCTGAATATCCTTTTCCTTCAAATCATCGCGCTTGTCGAAGGTCTTCTTACCTTGTCCCAAACCGATCTCCAATTTCAAGATACCCCGATCGTTTTCATACAAACGAATGGGAAATAAAGCATATCCTTTGGTTTTGATCTTGCTTTCTATCTTGTTGATTTCCTGCTTGTTCAACAACAACTTACGCTGACGCATGGGCTCATGCACATTGTAACTCACTTGTTTGAACTCTGAAATATGCAAATGCAACACAAACACTTCCCCTTCATCCACCACACAATAGGCGTCACCCATGTTCACATTTCCATTTCGGATGGATTTCACTTCTCCTCCCAATAGTGATAGACCGGCCTCGTAACGCTGTTCAATATGGAAGTTAAAACCGGCTTTGCGGTTCACTATTTCCACGCGTTTTTTGTTGTCTTTCGCTGCCATTCTCAGAAATGCAAAGGTAGCGATTTTTTAGGGGCTCAGGCCCGAATTTGCGCAATCAACCGGTCGACTTTCTCCTTCTTCAAGATTTTTTGTCCCTGCGTACCCTCCGCCACCAATCGATCAGACACCAGCACTTCAAAGGAACAATTCACTGTGTTGCCGTGGAGTTCTGTCAGTGTGGCTTTAATTTCCACGGTATCGCCCAACAATGCAGGCGATTTGTGTGTAATGTTTAAAAACGTTCCGATGCCCTCTTCATCGGCCTCTTTCATTTCGAGCACAAACTGTCGGCAAGCCCATTCCACATCCCTACCCAGGGCGAAGGTGGCATAAAACGGGTGTACATTACCGGTCTCAAACGTGGCCAAATCTGCGTCGGTTACCACTTTGGTAATCTTACGAACATCGCCAACTGCGCAGACCAATTTCATGGCTATTCGTTGACTTCAGACACCAATTCCGACACCGTGATTTCCATGTGGGAGGCGTCATAGGTGGCATCGCCCTGCTTCAAAATGATTACTTGGGGCGATTCATGGTGAACATGGTAGCGCTCAGCGATGGCGGCCGAAACATCCCTGTGCGCGATCAAATCGAGGTAATAAAAATCGGCCTGTTGATAAAAAGCATCCTCCAGCCGCAGCAAGCGATTCATGGCCATGGTACTGATGGAACAGCGCGTACTGTGTTTGAACAGCACTTGGGGTTTGGCAAACGAACGTTCCGTAATGGCGTCGAGTGCGTCTACCTGTTCAAGGGGCTTCCATTTCGGACTCATGGGCAATGGCGACTGTTGGTGCGATGCGGTAAAAATTAACGACGCGCAGTGGTCTTTTGACCTACTTCAGGACAACGATCCTGCTTGCGAACGCCACAACTGGTAAAAACGGCTGCCAACAATACGGCAATTGCGATTAGATTTGCTACTTTCTTCATGATAGATTCTGACTACAAAATAAACCCTTTTCCCGCCAACTTTTTGCAGTGGGTGGACGAAGTGTATAAGAATCACGACAATTTAACCTTCATTACTCCCACAAAACGCGCGGAATGGGGCGAATGGTCCACTTTTTTGTCGCAACTACACGCCCTAAGCAGCAAAATATCGCGCAAATTACCGGTTCATTTCAGTCGGGGTTGCTTGTGCGATTTGCGTTCTTTGGAGCAGAGTACTTCCGAGGCCGTTGCCACATGGAAAGCCCAACAATTCCCCGCTACTCGGTTGCTATCGCTCACGGGAGGTTTGGGGGTCGACGATTGGGCCTGGGCAATAACCGGTGCCGAAGTGGTGAGCTTGGACCCAAACGGCCAACTCAATCAGTGGGTGGAATGGAATGCATCGAAATTGGGCATCAACATTCAGCGCATCACCCAAACCGCAGAGGCCTTTTTGTTTGATTTGCAAGGCGATGCACGCTTAGAAGCTGTGACTGAAGCAAGTGAATTTCTGTACGATTTGGTCTATGTTGATCCCGACCGCAGGGCGAAGGGCACACGCACCGCGATGGATGCCACAGAATACGCGCCCAATGTTTTTGCACTGATTGCGGAGTACCCCAGGTTGGCCAAATCATGGCTGGTGAAGGTAAGTCCGATGGTAGACCCCACCTGGCTACAGCGACAGTTCCCGTGCAGAACAGAGATATACGCAGTGGGATTAAACGGAGAAACCAAGGAGATATTGGCACATATTCATCCGGGCGAGCCGGCGATAGAAGGTGGATGGGATGCGTTTTGTTTGATGAGCAGGCGCGATTCGGCAGGACAAACTACGATCAATTCGTACCGATTTTCGGATACCGAAGTCAACGAAACTGCACTTGGGAATGAAAACGCAGAAACATACGTTTTTGAACCATCGTCCCCGCTATTTGCAGCCCACCTCCACACCCAAATCCCCCAACGCTTTGGTATCCTTGCCGCCACACCCAACCACAACTTCTTCGTGGCGCAAGCGCCGATTGCTGCGGCCTTCGGCCGCAGCCTAAAAGTAAAAGTTACATTCACCGGCAGCCTGCGCGAAATCCAACGCTCTCTCAAAGAATTCCTCCCCGCCCCAAAACACAAAAAAGCCCTACCCCAACTCAATGTAACCGCCAGAAATTGCGGGATGACAACCGATGCGGTGAAAAAAATCTTGCAAGTAGCAGACGGTGGAACCGACTACCTATTCATCGCCAAAACAGACCAAGGATTTACCGCTTGGCTAGGCGCAATAGTAAGATAAAATTATTTGCCGTTTACGCGAGAGGTATACTCCTCTAACGCCGCCAACATGCTTGGAATTCCTGGGGCGGGTGCCGCAATATCCAAAATCAAATTGTGCTCCGCGATGGCCTGCTGTGTGCTGCTACCAAACCCTGCAATGCGCGTATTATTCTGCACAAAACCCGGGAAGTTATCGTACAAACTCTTGATATCAGCCGGTGAAAAGAACACCAAAATATCGTAAAACACATCGGCCAAATCACTCAAATCACTGCTCACCGTATTGTAGATAATGCACTCCGAAAAATTGTAACCCAACTTGGCAAAATGATCAGGAATGCTGGGCTTGCGGATATCCGAACAGGGAAATAAAAACTTTTCTCCGCTATGGTTCTTGTTGAACAATGTCAAAAAATCTGCCTCAGTGCCTTTGCCAAAAAACATCTTGCGCTTGCGTGGCACAATGTACTTCTGAACATAGTTCGACACCCCCTCGTTGATGGAGAAATATTTGGTATCGGCTGGCATTTCTACCTTCATCTCATTGGCCAAAGAAAAGAAATAATCTACGGCGTTGCGCGAGTTGAAAATTACGGCAGTGTAGTCCAAAAAGTTGATCTTCTGTTTGCGAATATCCCGCGGAGCCATGGGCTCGATGTGAATAAACGAACGAAAATCCATCTTCAACTTGTACTTCTTCACGAAGTCCTCGTAGATGTTTTTTCCCGCCTCCGGTGGTGGCTGGGTGATCAAAATACTTTTTACTTTGAGTTCGCGTTCGGGTGAAGACATTTTACTTAAGATCTAGATAGTATGGCAAACAATACCGAGTAAGGCAGTATTTCCAAGGTGCAAAAATACAAAAATGCGAGAAAAGTCAACTGCCTATCTTGGAATAAACCCACAAACGCATAGATACTTCGTATTACCACCCACAAAACCAACATAAATGAAATCCAATGAGATAGGTCGATATCAGGGTATTTGTAGTCGTTGTAGTAAAACACCAAGAACAGCGGAAAGCAGATCAACGACAACACAAAGTTCATGTTGTATTGACGTTGCGTCTGTCGGCGCACCAACTCTTCAATGTGCACACTGCTAGCAAATAAGAACTGTATGGTCTGCTGTAACATTACCGCCGCAAGGACCCCCAAATACAAAAAGACAAACACAAAGAAATTGTTCAATTGCAGGTAGCCATTGAAAATCAAATTCAACATCACCCCAGCAGAAAAAACCGCTTGAGAAAACACAAACACCACCCCTGAACCCCCACTAAATTGGGTAATTGTGCGGTCGTTCATCAATTCATTGTAATAGTACGCATTGAACAATCCCCTCACCCGCAACTCAAACTGCTTGGAAAACGCCGCCCTGTAATACATGAATACCAACAGCAAACACATCCCCAAGCCAAAATACCAGAACTTACCCTGTCCCCGCCTGTAATAAGTAGGATTGCCATAAGGATCAAACGGATCCCGATAATTATAGGTTACACGAGAACCATGATGCACCGCCGATAACTGCCCCAAGACAGAATCCATATCGCCCCGCTTCAGTGAATCCGCAAAATGCACCCCGCGGGTAAATCGCAATACCGCCCAAGAATCAGGAGGCGTATTTAAACTATCGCGCTCAAAAACCACTCCATTGATGGGATATTTCAATCGCTCTCTGTACGCTTTTTGCGCCGCTTTGATGGCCTTTTGCCTCGCCTTTTCATCCTCCTCAGGGGTTTGAGCCACCACCGCATTCACCCCCGCCAGCAGCAACAGCAGCATCGCCATGGACTTGAACACAAAAGAAGCTGCGCGCGAAAGGAGCATGCCACAAAAATACGGCAAAATGGGCGACCTTTGCGCAGTGCTAGGCCTGTATATCCATATCCCCTTTTGTAGGCATGCCTGCCATTATTGCAATTTCCACTTCAGCACCCAACTGCAACACAGCGATGCCATGGTCTCTGCCATCGCCCAGGAAATCGATCTTCACAACAACAATCAAACCCCGTTAAGTACTTTATATTTCGGCGGTGGAAGTCCCTCCGTCCTCACCCCCCAAGAACTTCAACGCATTTTTACCGCAATTCATCGCAATTTCGACCTCAGCCAAACCCAGGAAATCACCCTAGAAGCCAACCCGGAAGACCTCACCCCCAGCAACCTCGAAACGTGGAAACTGCTAGGAATTAATCGGTTAAGTATCGGCATTCAAAGTCTCAACGACGAAGAACTCTCGTGGATGAACCGAAAGCACAGCGCAGCACAATCGCTCGCAGCCGTTGCCCTGGCCGCAACCTATGGATTTCACGACGTGAGCATCGACCTGATTTACGGCTCTGAGAAAAAAAGTCTGTCGCAATGGAAAGCCGAATTAGATTGGGCCAACACTTGTGGCGCCAGCCATCTGAGTTGCTATGCGATGACGATAGAGGAGAAAACAACGTTCGGACATCGCCTTGCCAAAGGACAGATGCAGTCGCCGCCGGATGAGCACGCAGAATCGCATTTCGACTATCTGTGTACCTGGGCAGCAGCAAACGGCTGGGAGCATTACGAAATCAGCAACCTATGTAAACCCGGACATCGCGCCATGCACAATAGCCATTACTGGGAAGGACATCCGTATATCGGTATCGGTCCGAGCGCGCATTCATTCGATGGTAAAAATCGCAGCTGGAACATCGCACAGAACCATTTATACATGGAGGCGATGCAAAATGGCACGCGGGCTTTTGAAGAAGAAACGTTGAGCGTATCCGACCAACTCAACGAAAAACTCATGACCGGGTTGCGACTCATCAACGGCGTAGAAATAGCCGCCTTGGATGCCATTCATCCCGGATATCGCCACGAAAAGGAAGCCACCATACAGAATCTCATCGCCAAAGAGTGGCTGCTGAACGATTCCTCGCGGTTGATTATTCCCGTTAAATCGCGATTTCTGTGCGATGCCATTACGGTTGAACTGATGGTTGACTGACATTCCTGTTGCTTGAAACCGTCAAAATTGACTGATGTCATGGTTTCGCCTTGGTTTCTGTTGTAATTTTGTCTAAAATTACGGCCATGAATCGCAAAACAAACAACAATATTTTGGTGCCCACCGATTTCTCGGATGTGGCAGACAACGCCCTTACCCACGCCATCACTGTAGCCAAAGCCTATAACAACGAAATCACCCTGTTGTACATCTTGGAAGATGGAATGCTGGGTGGATTGTTTTCTGGCGGACAGTCAGATGTTATGCGCGATGCCATCAAAGCGAAATTGGATGCAAAAGCCAAAGAAATTGCAGACAGTAGCGGCGTAAAAGTACATGCCCGTGTAGAGAGCGGCAAGGTGTATAAAACCGTTTCTAAAATTGCCAACGAGGACCATTTCGATTCAATCATTATGGGAAGCAATGGCGCCAGCGGATTGGAGCAGATTGTGGGTTCTAACGCGTCACGCACCATCCAATACGCCGAAGTACCCGTGGTTGTGGTTAAACAGAACACCGCCAAGGCCCATGGCTACAAAAAGATTGTTATGCCCATCGATTTGACCATCGAAAGCCGTCAGAAGGTTGAATGGGCGATTCATTTGGGTAAAAAATTCCATTCAGAAGTGCACGTTGTGTACACCAAATCATCGGATGAATATTTGCAGCGCAAAATCGAATTGAACATCAACTTGGTGAATCATCAATTGAAAGACAGTGGCTTGCAGCACCAGGTTTTTGCGATGGAAGATGGTCTGCTCGACAATTTCGCCAATGAAATCATGAACTACAGCAACACGGTGAGTGCTGATTTGATTTTGGTGATGACCCACACTGAAAAAGGAATCTCTGAAATGATCATTGGAACCCTTACTCAGCAGTTGGTGAATCGCAGTCAAAACATCCCAGTGATGTGCATTCATCCGCACGAAACTGGATTTACTTACGATTATTAATCGATCTGATAACCATAAAAAAAGGACCCCTCGGGGTCCTTTTTTTATGGTATTACAATGGGCAAACCAACCAATTAGAAGTCAAAAATCACCCCAATCGATGGTTGTAAGAACCCGTTTGAATTCACCAGATAATCGGCCTTGTAAGAAGGCACCGCGGCGTTGGGATCGGTGATCAAATTGCCAGCAGCGTCTTGAGCCGCAATCAACGTTGGCGCTCCTAGGTATTCCTTATTCAAGAAATTCTGGATATCCATGTATAAGTTCAGTGAGGACTTCTTAAAGTACCATACTTTATCGACCCGCACATCCAACTGTGAGAACGTACCCAATCGCTCTGTGTTCAAACGAGAATAATCGTTCAAAGCAACACCTTTCACGTCCCAATTGCTCTTAACCAAACTGCGCTGCACATCATATGGCGTATAGGGGCGTCCAGTAGCCAAACGGAACTTCGCACCCAATTCCCAGTTGCGCTTCATTTTCATGCCCCCCACCAAACTTACCGTGTGGCGACTATCCCATGCACTCTTCACTGCATTGCCATTTTTATCGCTAAACTCACTCCAACTCAAAGTATAGGCGAGGATGCCATAGAGTCCGGAGCGACTTCTTTTCTGCACCAAAAACTCCATTCCATAAGCCCTTCCATCGCACACAGAGCTCACAGGTTCATTGCCAACCACCGCGAAATCAGTGCCCAAATTCCCCAAACTAATGCTGTCGTTCAAGGCCAAGGGATAGTTGGCGTACTGTTTGTAAAATCCTTCCAGCGTGATGCGGGTGTCTTTCACCTTGTTGTATTGCAAACCTGCTGCAACCATCCTATTGCGGATGTACTTCACGCGATTCAAATTATCTAACTCTCCCGCTGCGTTGCGATACCCCAAAATGGTGTACGATGGCAGCTGGGTAAATTGTCCAACGTTGGCATTCAAGAACAAGCCATTCACCTCGGTGGGTAAACTTGCACTCACAGAAACAGTGGGTTGGTTCAACACATTCTGCATTTGCTTGTTGTAGGAATTCCCATCCAACCTACCGGCGAAACTCAAAGTTCCACTACCCATCACATTTCTGTAAGCCCGCACAAAACCGCTGTATTTGGCCAAATTCAATTGGCTATTGAAGGCGATGTCTTGGATGGTCCCCGCAGAACCCGGCGCACCAGGGATAAGAATTTTGGCTTTGTTATCGACCCCAAACTGCACATACTCCAAACCGGCACCGGTCAAAAGTTTCCAGCGACTTACCGTTCTACTGTTTTCGATCCGCAACTTGTTCTCTTCTTCAATACTCTTGTAGGTGAAGATGCGATTGTTTTCTGAACTTTCGTCGTTGTTGCGGTATTTGTAAGAGGTGTTATTGAGCATGTTTCGGCTCAAGAAATATTGGGTCTTGGATTGGGCGCCGTAGTGTGTATAAACCGTACCAAACGTGTAATTCCACTGACGGTAAACGGGCAAATACCCGAGGATGTACTTATTTGATTTCAACTGAATACTATCTGTGATGTTGTCATTCACTTTCAAATTCAACTTGAAAAAATCCACCGCCCCGACCATCAAAAAAGAAATGTCATCCTTTTCGTTCAACTTCACCTTCACTTTGGCTTGGTAATCAATAAAATTCGGCAAAAATGGCAGTCCCAGCACAGAAAACAAACCTTGCAAGTAACTCTGACGGGCAGAGAAAATGTAGGTCGTTTTCTTCCCTATCGGACCGTCAGCGGTAAAACCAACATCACTACTGCCCAAAGTGAAGCGATATTTGGCTTTATTGGCATTGCCATCCATTTGTCGAAAATCGAGCACGCTACTCAATCCATTGGCGTAATTCACGGGAAAAGCACCGGTATAAAAATTGACTTCTTTGATAAAATTCACGTTGAGCAAGCCCACCGGTCCGCCGGTACTACCTTGGGTTTGAAAGTGGTTAATGATGGGAATTTCAATGCCATCGAGGTAGAATTTATTTTCCGATGGAGAGCCACCGCGAA
>JAHEMG010000185.1 GCA_024643755.1 Flavobacteriales bacterium
GCGGTGGTTTGCACGGGGATGTTGGCGATGTCTTTGCGCGACAGGATGGTGATGTTGCTGCCGAGATCTTGCGCGGCGATATTGAGTTTACCGGCTTTGATTTCGGCGCCCATAATGAGTTCCGGACCTGAATTTTGCGCTTGTGCGATGTAGGGGCTAACGCAAAAAAGGGCGCATATGATTGCGCCCTTTTTGAATGAATTGAAAATCATGATTTTCACGGTTAGTTGTTTTGTGCCTTTTCGATGGCTTTGATCAGCAAGGCGCGGTGTGCCTTGGTTTCTCCGGATCCAGGGTTGGCTTTGAGCAATTCTTGGATTCGCAATACTTCACTGTACATAACGGCTTTCGAGGCAGCATCGTATGGGTTGCGATCGGCTTGTAAGGCGCCGGACAGCAATATTTCTAAATACATCTCTTGCAGTACCATGCGGTGGGTATTCACCATTCCTTTGAGGTCTTCCATGAAGATGCCATTGCTCATGGCGGTCATCATTTCCAACAAGGTATAGCGGTTGCCATATTCGCGGGTGTCGTTGATGCGCAACAAAGTTTTTGGGTTCAACAAATGCGCCAATACTTCCACTTGCATGCGAGCTACGCGGTTGTGCAGTTTGGGATCTTCTTCTTTTCCAAAGAATCCGAATCCTCTGCGTTGTTGCTGCAAGAAAGGAATCAAATCGCTAGGAACTTCCATCGCATTGGGTGCAAAAGCATATTTCACGATGGCCTCCATGGCGCGTTTTTGCTGGAAGTAGGGGATGGGCTCATAAGGGAATGGGGCATTGGCTTGGCCGGGGATCGGACGGTTTACGTAGATGCCGCCGACGTATCTGCTCATCACACCCACCATGGTGGTGTAGGCGCCGCTCAATGAATTGTATGCACCCACCATCGCTTGGTAGCTATTTTCGTCTTGGGTGTGGGTCGCTTTGATGTTCTTCATCAACTCTTGGGTCATTTCGATGCGATCGATGCCGTAGCCCACCGCGTCAGAACTCAAATCGTTAACCATGACACGGGGGTCGATGCCTTTACCGGGCGAGCGCATATCATCGGCGTCGTTGCCAAAGGTGAGTTTGGGTTCGATGCTTCTTTCTACGATGGCTTTCAATCGGGCTGCTTCAGCAATTGGATCTTGCAATGCTTGGCTATAGCCGTATTCGATGGCCCAAAGGTCGTACGGTCCGGGTTCGGTCTGACAGTATTGCACATTGGTTTTGGTTTTGTGCAGGTTGATGGCGGGGTAGTCCATCACAGAGCCGATGAGGCCTGTTTTGTAGGTGAGGTTGGGGTCTGCCAATTCCGCGGGGGTGTGCAATTGAGAGGCTTTCATGTTGTGCATGAGGCCGAGGGTATGTCCCATCTCGTGCAGCACGAGGTAGTAAATGGATTCGTTGATCAGGCGCGATTTTTCAGCGGCTGGGGCGTTTTGTGCATCCAGGAGTGATTGGGCGAACATGTGTTCGTTGTGCATGCAATCGGCGGCGTAGCAACCTTCAAAACCATGGAAATTGGTATGCGATTCTTCGCTGCGCAGGGCTTCGATGAGTTCTGCGGGGGTGAGGATTTCGCCACCATCGGTTTTGAACAATTTTTGGGCACGGAAGCGGTTGGTGAGGAACACGTATTCAAACATGATGTCAGCACCGAGGATTTCGCCTGTGCGGGGGTTGGTAAAGCTTGGGCCATATCCACCGAAGGGAGGGTTGGGCGATGAGGTCCATCGGAGAACATTGTAACGAATATCACCGGCATCCCAGTCGGCGGTATCGGGCTGTTCGAACACTTGTACAGCGTTTTGGAAACCGATGGGTTCGAAGGCTTTATTCCACTGAAGGGCAGCTTTTTTAATGGTTTCGCGGTATTCTACGGGGGTGGTATTTTCGATCCACCACACGATGGGTTTTACAGGTTCTGACAAAAGGGCTGTAGGGTCTTTCTTTTGCAAATCCCAGCGATGAATCACGTCGCGATAGTTCACGGCGTTGGGGGTGGTCATATCGTTGACTTGCTCGGTGAAGAATCCCACGCGGGCGTCATCGTAACGGGGTTGGAAGTTGTTTTTGGGGACTTGGATGATGGAGTGTTGCAGTTCCACGGTGACTGCGCGGGCATCGGCTACGTCTTCACCACCGGCGGTTGGGGCGGGGTTGTCGTACACGTATCGCACCACGAGGTCGGTATTTTGGGGGAAGTTGCGGACATTGATATATTGGGTTTTGCCTTTGGCGAGCATGCCCAGTTTGAATCCTTCTGCGCCGGGTCTACCACCTTCTTTGATTTGGTGGAGCTTTTCGGTGAGGAAGAGTTCATCGGCATCGATGAGGAAGTCGCCTGTTTTTTTGTTTTCGG
>JAHEMG010000187.1 GCA_024643755.1 Flavobacteriales bacterium
TTGCAGTGGCTTATGTGTTGAACTTCACTGAAAAAGGCAAAAATGCGGCATTCAACGATCAAAGCATTGTTTTAGCACCAACCAAAATTGACTCCACCATGCATTTGGGAAAAATCAACGAGTACTTGGGCGCACAGCACAATTTGGTTGGATTGAACCAAGAATTGCTCAATCAGAACACGGATATGGCCCACGGCAGCGTGATTTTGATGCCCTACAATGCCAGTATGCAATTCATCGATCGTTTCGATAGTGCAGCCGCTTTTGCAAAATACAATCACCACGTGGTTCCCACGAACTATCGCGCACCCTACGCCTATCCAAAATCGGTACCCAGAGGCGTTCAAGTTGCCGGAGCTACTGGCGTTACTACCCCAAAAACGGGAACATTGCGCACAGTACATGTGGTTCGACGCGGACAAACCTTGAGTGCCATTGCACGAACCCATGGAGTAACAGTTACTCAAATCAAAACATGGAACCACTTACGGTCTAACTCCATCCAAGTTGGTCAGCGATTGGTTATTCAAAAACCCCGTCGATAGTAATGTCTAACTGCAACAATAAGTTCCTTAAACATTGGCTCGGTGTCTTGAGCGCAATGGTTACTTTGGGATTCTTGTCTTCTTGCAACCAGCAAGCTGAAAACAGCGTAATGATGGCCGTAGATGACGCCAGTGAAATACGTGTTTTTTATCCTAAATATTTGGCAGACAGTGTCGAAGATTGGTTCATGAACACTGCTTTTGCCGCAGATAGCAATTTGATTCGATTCGAAGAAAATCGTTTGCAAAGCGATCCCCAATATTATGAGTCGATGTTCAATTTTGATCTACAACCACTAGAACAAGCCGCTGAAGTAGATCCTCGAACCAAACGTTCTCTACAATCAAATTCGTTGTTGTGGATCCTAGACCCCCAAGATGCGATGGCATCGGAACTTATTAATACACTTCCAGCAGATAAAAAACTGGGAGTAGACCTTTTTTCTGACGGAATTGATGGCTATTGGTTCAAAGATGTTTGGGCCAAGTCTCAAGTTGTTTTGGTATTGTGGGACCAACACTCCGCCGGCGAACATTACTTCAACGGTTTTTCAGGATGGTTAAAGAAGCACCAAGCAGAACTGCTAACAAAGAGCAAAAAATATCAAACCTTAATTAGCTTAGGTACTGAGCCCAAACATCACCCGGCCATTATTCAAAATCAGTACACTGATAGTCTTTCTAGGATCTTGCTGGGCAAATACAACATTTCGTTGTCGATAGATGCATCCTTGAAATTGGTACAAAACAGTAATGATTTTATATGGCTGCGCAATGAAAATAGCCAGTATCACAGCAACCTTATGGTGAACATTTATCCCATGAATCCTAAAACAGAATCCCTAATCAATGCCCAGGATTTCGCCATCAATCAGCGAGATAGTTTTACAAAAAAATACTTAAAAACAGCAGAGGGAACTTGGGTTGAAACGAGCAAAAGCGGGATATTTCCCTTGCGATTTACGAAGACCAAACAGGGAAATCAAGAAATTCTCACTGTCAAGGGATGGTACAGCGAACTAAACACCAACCGAAGAGGTCCGTTTATACGGAAAATCATCAAGGATAATCAAAACCAACGCTACGTGGCCATCGATGGTTTTTTGTTTGCACCGAATCAACCGCGACTCCGGTTGATGCGTGAATTGGAAATAATGGTACAATCAGCCACCATCAAGCAATGAAAATGATCATTTTCGCCTCCGGCAGTGGTAGCAATGCTGAAAACTTGATTCAGTATTTTAATGGCTCAGACACCGAGGTTTCCGCCATTTTTTGCAATGTAGAGAGCGCAGGGGTTTTGGATCGCGCGGAAAGATTGGGCGTGCCTTATAAATTATTCAATCGTGAGGAATGGAAATCGGGTAATCGAATTGATTCAATCATTGAATCGTACAACCCTGATTTGATTGTACTTGCAGGATTTTTATGGTTATTCCCCGAGCGATTGTTGGCGAAATTCCCGCATGTAATCAATATTCATCCGGCGCTACTGCCCAAGTTTGGTGGCAAAGGCATGTTTGGGATGCATGTACACGAAGCCGTAGTGGCTGCTCATGAAACGGAGACGGGCATCACAGTTCATTGGGTTACGGCCAAATATGACGATGGCGCGCCCATTTTTCAAGCGCGTTGTGCAGTAACTGCCCAAGACGATGCGCATGCTGTTGCCAATAAAATCCACGAACTTGAAATGATGCATTTCCCTCGAGTGGTGGAAGAAGTGTTGAAAGACATCGCACAGAAAGCGTAAAATGTCGGTGCTACCTGCGTTACTTTGTAGGAGACAAACGCGA
>JAHEMG010000191.1 GCA_024643755.1 Flavobacteriales bacterium
GCGAACCAGATTCTGTGTGAACGGGAAAGTCTGTTTTGACCCTGAATAAGTTTCTCCAATTCATTTTAAATGCGATAATACAAACAAATCAGCAACGGAATAGAAATTTCTCTAACTTTGTATGGATGCGCAAATTCATGACCCTATTTACCATGATTTTGGTGCTGCTTTCTAGCGGCGCGGCGCAGATGGCGTATCATATTTGCGAAGAAGACGGTGCTCATATTTGGGTCGATGACTGTCATACGGCTTCTGAAGATTCAGAAAAACCATCCGACAATTGTTGTGGTGATTCCAATGAATCGTTTTCGCAGAACGATATATGCTGTACGGAGGCTTATTTCTTTTCTCTGTCGCCCCTTCCCGTTTCTCCAGTAAAATTCAAATTTGAAAAAATGATTCAATGGCACTTACGTGCATGGAATCACACAGAATACCAGTCTCATACCCCGTACATGCGCAATTTGGCGTTGCCATCACACCTCGCTCAAAATTCGAGTAAACCGCCAAACAATCCATCGCAGCCGGGCCTTTGTATTTGGATTATTTGATCTGATTTCCATTTCCGCGAATCAATCAAAATAATACCAAAACAAAAATGAAAGCAAAAATTATTATGTTGCTAACAGCGATGCTGTTGAGCACCATGGGAATCGCAGGGCCAAAACCTGTAAAAAAGACCACCATTAGTTTTGCCGTTGAGGCAAATTGTGGCGACTGTAAAAATCGCATCGAGAACGCTTTGGATAAAAAAGGCGTTTATAAAGCCATATTTAACCTGGATAGTAAAATTCTAACCGTCACCTATGACCCCCGCAAACTGGAAGAAATTCAGTTGCATAACATGGTGGCCATGGTTGGTCATGACACTGAAAAGGTAAAAGCCAGCAATGTGGTATACGAGAGCTTACCTGATTGTTGTAAGTATCGCCAAGACGACGACGAATGGGGACCGCATCAACATTAATCGTTGCGCTGAGTTTCTTTTCCATTGCCAGTTACCCCTTAGACTCCGTTGCGCAGTCGACGCCCACGAATACTGAGCAGTCACGTATCGGTCGTGTGATCGCAAAAGACACGGGTGATGTTGACACCCTAACAACGTTGACAATCAAACGAGAGCGTGGTGCGTTTTACAGTGGTAAAGGCGTGGGACTAACCGAAGTACTCACAGAAAACGAATTCAAAAAGGCCGCGTGCTGTACGCTATCAGAGAGCTTTGAGCTGAGCAATACGGTAGAGGTTAGTAATGCCGATGGCGTTTCTGGTATCAAGCAGGTGGAAATGCTTGGACTGGCCGGAAAGTACGTATTGATGTCCAGAGAGAACATTCCAAGTATCAATGGTTTGGCGACATTGAATGGTTTGAGCAATATTCCTGGTCCGATGATTTCATCCGTGCAATTGGCAAAAGGTGTTGGGGCAGCAGGATTAGGCGCAGATGGACTTACGGGAGGTTTGAATTACCAAATGAAGGCCGATATCATGGATCCCAAGCTCTATTTTAATGCATACAGCAATCACCAAGCGCGTACCGAATTCAATGCCATTGCGAAAAGCATTGTTTTAAACAAAGCGATTTCGCACACTTATTTGCATTCGGGGGGACAGTATCGCACGACGGACATGGGCGATGATGGTTTGGCAGACATGCCACTTTCACAACGCTTTTTGGTCGCCAATCACACCCAAATTCCTGGTAAGAAAATGGAATCTCAATTGGGCGTACTAGCGTACCAAGATCAAAAGCGTGGTGGTATATTGGCGAGTGGATCACTGAATGAAATCAGCGCCAACAATTCAGATTTTCGCTTCGATTTCAACGAACAACATGTTGAAGGTTATGCCAAGCTAGGTATTTTTCTATCGGAAAGTGGCGATAGAAGTTTGGGCAATATTTTCAATGTATCGCGACATCAATTGGGTTCAACCCTTAACTCCCTCCAAGACCGAAAATATTCTGGAACAGAAGACAGAATTTACTACAGCGGCATTTACCAAACACCTGAAAAAAATGACCATAATCTAAAATTGGGTGTTTCGGCATTGGGTAGTCACGTAAAAGAATCACTATCAAACCAAAATGGTGATACCTTTCATCTGGATGGCTGGCAGAAAACGGCAGGTGTTTTTGGCGAATACACAATCGAAGGAGAAAAAATCGCTGCTGTATTGGGAATGAGGGGTGATTGGCACTCGGTTTACGGCTTGTATGCGACCCCTAGATTACACCTAAAATGGAGCATCAACAAGAAGCATAGAATCAATGCCCAAGGTGGTGTTGCAAGGCGAAGTAGTTATTTTCTATCTGAGCATTTGCCACAATTCA
>JAHEMG010000193.1 GCA_024643755.1 Flavobacteriales bacterium
TTGCAGTGGCTTATGTGTTGAACTTCACTGAAAAAGGCAAAAATGCGGCATTCAACGATCAAAGCATTGTTTTAGCACCAACCAAAATTGACTCCACCATGCATTTGGGAAAAATCAACGATTACTTGGGCACGCAGCACAATTTAGTTGGATTGAACCAAGAATTGCTCAATCAGAACACGGATATGGCCCACGGCAGCGTGATTTTGATGCCCTACAATGCCAGTATGCAGTTCATCGATCGTTTTGATAGTGCAGCCGCTTTTGCCAAATACAATCACCACGTGGTTCCCACGAACTATCGCGCACCCTACGCCTATCCAAAATCGGTACCCAGAGGCGTTCAAGTAGCAGGTGCTACGGGCGTTACTGCCCCCAAAACGGGAACATTGCGTACAGTGCATGTGGTTCGACGCGGACAAACCTTGAGTGCCATTGCACGAACCCATGGAGTAACAGTGACTCAAATCAAAACATGGAACCACTTACGGTCTAACTCCATCCAAGTTGGTCAGCGATTGGTTATTCAAAAACCCCGCAGAAACTGAATCCTCTGATGCATTTTCAACAAATTCGTCGGTGTGTTTTTATTGCTTTAGGAATAGCAATCATTGGTTTCCCATTTGGTTGTAAGCCATCAACGAATCAGCCAACCGACACTGCCTCCAGCACGGCAGGAGAAATTCATGTTTTCTACCCCAAATACTGGGAAGATTCCATACAAGACATTTTCGGAAACACCTACTTTTTGGCTGATAGCAATTTGATTCGATTCGAAGAAAATCGCAAGGAAACAGACCCCCAATATTTTGAATCATTCTACGATTTCGAATTACATTCATCGGATCAATTGGAGGAAGAGGATCCACAAACGGGCAAACCTTTTAACACCTATGGGCTAACTTGGATTATTGATCCACGGTCAGACTATTTCAATCAATCACAGTTCCAACCAACCAAAGAAAATCCATCGTTAAAAGACACACTCATTGATGGTGTTTATTGCACTTGGTTGCAAAATGTTTTTGCAAAGCAACAGGTGGTATTGTGCTTGCACGACAGTCATTCTGATGGCGAAAATCTATCGGGGGCTTGGATTAAAAAACACCAAGCGTATTTGTGTGCTCAAACCAAGTTTTTTGAATTGAATTCAACGACTCACGCATCGCCCCAGCGTCACCCCGCCTTAGAGCAAAACACCTATTCCGACAGTATTTCAAAGGTGATTAAGGGCAAGTATAACCTGGATTTGTGTTTGAGCGCCTCCTTGAAATTGGTGCAAGCCACCGACGATTTCATATGGTTGCGCAATGAAAACAGCCAATATCACAGCAACTTGATGGTGAATATTTTTCCATTCAACGAAGCATTACAAAACCCCGACTCTGCAGAATCTATCAGGAATGCCTTTACCAAAAAATACTTAAAAACCGTTGAGGGAACTTGGGTCGAGGTTAGCAACAGTGGCATTTTTCCCAAGCGCTTTTACCAGCGAATGGAGAACGGTCAACCGGTTTATTACCTAACGGGTTGGTACAGCGAATTGAATACCGACCGTAGAGGACCCTTTGTTAGACGCATCCTTATGGATACCGATCAAAATCGTTTCATTGCGATTGATGGCTTTTTGTTTGCCCCCAATCAACCACGGAAATCGTTGATGCGCGAGTTAGAAATCATGGTACAATTGGCTAAAGCAAAATGAAGAATTTGGTCATTTTCGCCTCCGGCAGTGGAAGTAACGCGGAGAACATCATTCGATACTTCGCTGATTCAAAGGATGTTACGGTAGTCGCTATTTTTTGCAACGTCGCCGGTGCGGGCGTAATTGACAGGGCTGAACGATTAAACGTACCTTCTGAGCTATTTTCTCGCGAAGATTGGAAAACAGGGCATCACATCGATGACCAACTGTCGCACTACAACCCAGATTTGATTGTATTGGCTGGATTCCTGTGGTTATTCCCCGAGCGATTGTTGGCGAAATTCCCACATGTAATCAATATTCATCCGGCGCTACTGCCCAAGTTTGGTGGCAAAGGTATGTTTGGGATGCATGTACACGAAGCCGTAGTGGCTGCTCATGAAACGGAGACGGGCATCACTGTTCATTGGGTTACGGCCAAATATGACGATGGCGCGCCCATTTTTCAAGCGCGTTGTGCAGTAACTGCCCAAGACGATGCGCATGCTGTTGCCAACAAAATCCACGAACTTGAAATGATGCATTTCCCTCGAGTGGTGGAAGAAGTGTTGAAAGACATCGCACAGAAAGCGTAAAATGTCGGTGCTACCTGCGTTACTTTGTAGGAGACAAACGCGA
>JAHEMG010000195.1 GCA_024643755.1 Flavobacteriales bacterium
GGCAGTGCGATTGCTAGGGGCCGAGTGATTTTTTCGAACCGGTTTATGCCGTTGAATGTTGGGGAAAGTTGATTTCTTAGTGTAGCGATGCCATAGCCGGCAACGAGGATGAGCAGGGGGAAAGCGAAATACAGCGCATTGTTTTGAAGGATGGGTGCGCGGGTCACGGAAAAGACATAGCCGAACGCGAAGACGAAGGTGAATCCCAGTGCTAAAAGGATGACGGGCTGACGTAAAATGCGTTTGAGCGATGCGGGTTTGGGTAGGTAGGCGATGCGAAATTGGAATTGAATGGCATAGGCAATGGCGCCAACAAAGAGGATGAGTATGGGGAGTGAGTTTCCGGTAGAGAATTGTAGGAAGTTGTAAAGAAAATCAGGTGTGGGTTGATTGAGCCATCCCAATCCGCCGAGTTGAAACTGGGCATAGGTGATGGGCAGGTGGGGCAAATAGAAAAGGAGGGCAAAGGTAATGGGGAGAAAAAGGATATAGGACGGGTGGAGTCCTTGGGTATGAGGACTGTTATTTGCTTGGATTTTTGGTTGAATGAGCAGTAGGGCCAAGAAGGATGCGCCGGCCGTAAGGCCGGCGAAATAGTGGATGTAGGCGGCGCCCGCCAGGGCGCCGCCTAACTTGACCGCGAACCAGCCCATGCCCTCAGGAAGCATCACATCGTCCCGAGCATCACGCTGCTTCAATAACCCCAAAACCAAATCCCATGACCACAACACAAACGGCAACCCAAATACATAAGGACGGATCCATATCGCCATGCTCGATTGCCACCACATCAATCCCATCAAACAAACCGACCAAAAGGCCGCTTCGTAGCCAAACAATTTATTGGCGATGCGGTGAAATTGCCACAACGCGCCCATCGAAAATATCGCGGTGAAAATGCGAGGCCATACCACGTCATTCCCCGCCACAGAAATCCACCACCACAAAATTGTCTGTACACCCGCTGGATGTCCGTCAACCGCCACGCCCTCAGCCAAATGTGAATGCCAATTGTCAGTAGTCGACATCGCCCTGAAAACAGCACTCAGCTCGTCGTAACCCCAAGCCATGTCGGTGATTCCAATAAACCGCATCGCCACGCTCCCCAATAGTACCAGTAGCCAGCCCCATTGAAACAAGCGGGGTGTGTTACCGAACGACGTCCATATTTGACGAAACCACATCCCCTAGGTCTTTTGCTTGGCTTTCTGCGCCGATGGAAACAAAATGTTATTCAATATCAGTCGATAACCCGGACTGTTGGGATGCAAATTCAAATCCGTAGGTGGCTCGCCCACAAAATGCTGATAGTCCTCCGGATCATGCCCCCCGAAAAACGTCCACGTGCCTTTTCCCAGTTCGCCATGGATATATCGAGATTCATTCAATAGCGCGTTTTCGCCCATTACCAGCACGTCGGATCTCACCAACTGACTGCGATAAGCCGTGGTTTGGCCCATAAATCCCTTGATGGTGCGCGTGTGGTTTTGGCACAAAATGCTGGGGATCAAATCCCATTTGGCCGAGTAATCGAACAGGGTGAACAGGTCTTCTTCTTCTTGCACTTTTCTGCGTGATGGATCTACGTCGATGTTGCTGTATTCATAATACAAGGGGTCTTCAATTAAGGTGAAGTCTTTGAATGCGATGCATTTGTCGTAATCCAATTTCTCTTGTGCACGGGGATCGGCGGGTGTGCCATCGTATATCGATTCGCAAATGTCTGTTTCTGCGGCGGCCATGGCGATGTCGTAGGTGTCGGTGGCGCTGCACATGGCAAACAGGAATCCGCCGCCGAGCATGAAGTCGCGAATTTTCATCACTACCGCTCGCTTGAGCTCTCGGGGCGATTCAAAGCCATGTTTTTTGGCCATCGCTTCGGCTTCAGCCACCTCGGCGATGTACCAAGGGGCGGTGCTGTAGCTGCTGTAAAATTTGCCAAACTGTCCGGTAAAATCCTCGTGGTGTAGGTGCAGCCAATCGTATTCTAGCAATTTCCCGCCCAATACCTCATCGTCGAACACGATATCGTAAGGAATTTCAGCGTAGGTTAAAACGAGTGTTACGGCATCGTCCCAAGGTTGCTTGGTTTTGGGGGAGTAAACCGCAATTTTGGGCGCATTCAGGAGTTTTACCACATTCATATTGGTGCCAGGATCCTGAATTTGAGTGAGGATGGCATTGGCCGCACCCTCGGTGATGGTTTCGTAGGTGATGCCCCGCACTTTACACTCTTTTTCAGCGGTGGCACTATAGGTAAACATGAAACTGCCACCCTGGTAGTTGAGCAGCCACTGAACTTCTTGGTTTT
>JAHEMG010000196.1 GCA_024643755.1 Flavobacteriales bacterium
CGCATTAGCGCAACCACTTCCACAAATCCTTCCACGTGGGCTTCTTTCCGTAGCTCAAAATTCCGATGCGATAAATGCGGCTACTCAGCCAAACCATCAACACAAACATCAGTACCAACAAGCCAAAACTCAAAGCCAACTCGCTCAAAGGGACGCCAAACGGCGCACGAACAACCATCACTATTGGACTGGTTAGCGGGATCATAGAGAACAATTTTGCCATCGCACCATGTGGGGCTTTCAACGCCACCGTTTGGGCGATCACAAAGCCAAAGACCAATGGCAGGGTTACCGGCATCATGAATTGCTGCACATCCGATTCCTGATTCACCGCAGACCCAATGGCCGCGAAAAAGCTCGAATACAACAAATATCCCCCCACAAAAAACAACAAGAACACCGCAATAATCTCGAAATAAGGCAAATTGCTGAGCGGCTCCGTAAACTCCGCCGCCAAATCCCTGGCAACGCCAGACCCCGAATCTCCAACAACAGCGCCACCATCCACACCCACGGTGGCCATACCCGTCCTGGCCTCAATCCCTTTCTGCACCGCCTCTTGGGTACTCATCCCGCTGCCCGAATTCAAAAACAACGCGCTGATCCCCATCACCAAACCTACCGCAAGCACGATCCACGCCACAAACTGCGTTAAACCCACCGCCGCAACACCCAATATCTTGCCCATCATCAAATGAAAGGGCTTCACAGAACTCACAATCACCTCCACAATGCGGTTCGTCTTTTCCTCCATCGCAGAGCGCATCACCATCGACCCGTACACAAAAATGAAAATGTAAATCATGAACGCCAACGCAAACCCAATCCCACTCTTCAACGTACTTGAACTCTCCTGCACATCACCGCTATTGCTCACCTCCTTCGTTACAATGTCGCAACTTGCCTGAGCGCTATCAATCTGTGATTCCCGCAAACCCAACTTCGCAAATTGATACTTATTCGCCTTGCCTTGAATCCAAGATTTCAAACCCTCCATCTCCACCAACGAAGGCGTTTCAGCCGTGTAATAGGTGGCGGAGTCAATGGCACGCGTATCCCTGTCTTCCACCTTCAACCAGCCAAATACACGCCCACTTTTCACATCAGAAATCGCAGAGTCGTCATTGCTCGGCGCAGGCAAAAACACATAATTCGCCGGGGGATTGTTGCTCAATAACAACGAAGGATTGTAATCGGTCAAATACACCGTTTTTGTGCGATTATCCTCGCCCGTCTCGGTAGCAATATAAATGGTTGCTGCGTAAAACCCCACCATCAGCAAGGGCGCCAAAAACGTCATTAAAATGAAGGTCTTGTTCTTTACCCGGGTTAAATATTCGCGTTTAAAAATGACAAAAATGTTTTTCATGTTGGTTCAAATAATTTTACAATGCGATGGGTTCTCCCCCTTTGGAAACGGTATCTACAAAAATCTCATGGATGCTGGGAATGTGCTCTGAATAATGCACCAAACTACCCTTTTGCATCGCTACACTCAGCAACTGCTCAGGCGTAAATGTCGCCGATGTCTCAAAGCGATATAACACCTTGCCATCGCTGTTTTTCTCCATCAACAAAGGCGCTACCGCACCCAAATCCCATACCACTTCCTGGTGATATCCCACATCGTACATCCCCTTAAATTGTTGACGCCGAATATCGCTCACACTGCCATCCAACACCTTCTCCCCCTTGTGAATAATCGCCAAATGATCACACAAACTCTCTACGTTATCCATCCGATGCGTTGAAAATATCACACTCGTCCCGCCGCCCTTCAACTCCAAAATCAAATCCTTGATCAAATCGGCATTCACCGGATCAAACCCACTAAACGGTTCGTCCAAAATCAACAGTTTCGGATTGTGCAACACGCAAGAAACAAATTGCACTTTTTGCGCCATGCCTTTGCTTATCTCTTCCACTTTCTTCCGCGCCCAATCCATCATATCCAACCGCTTGAGCCAATGCTTCACCGATGCCTGGGCGTCACGGGTCGATAACCCACGCAACTCCGCAAAAAACAGCAACTGCTCGGCCACCGTCATCTTCTTGTACAAGCCCCTTTCCTCAGGCATATACCCCATTTGGTGGGCATGCACTTCCTTCAACGCATCGCCCATAAAGCGAATCTCGCCAGAATCGGGCTGGGTGATGGTTGATAGCATGCGAATCAAGGTGGTTTTGCCGGCGCCGTTCGGACCCAATAGTCCGTATATGCTACCTTCTCTTACCGACAGTGAAATATTTTTGGAAACGCGTTGTTCGCCGAAGGTCTTACAGACGTCGATGGCTTCAATGACCGTAC
>JAHEMG010000199.1 GCA_024643755.1 Flavobacteriales bacterium
GGAAAATCGAAGGCATTTTTCAACCCCTTTTCCAAAGCCCTACCGCGCAAATTGTTGCCATAATCAAACGTCACACTGCCCATCTTCTGCAATTCCAACATCAACTCCACGTGCTTCACCATGGTTTTATAACTCAATTCGGTGTATTTATCCGGATCGTTCTTGCGCAACTTATCTGCCGCCTCCACGTCCATTTCCATCGGATAATACCCAATCAAAGGATCATGAGCACTGGTTTGGTCCGTCAATGTCTCAGGCACAACCCCACGCTCAATCAATCGCTCCAACAATTCCACCGCGTTGCACAACACCCCAATACTCACCGCATCGCCACGCTCTTTCGCCGCCAATGCCATATCAATGCCTTGGTCGATGTCGCGCGCCATCACATCCAAATACCTGGTTTCCAAACGCTTGCGAATGCGCCACTCCTCCACTTCCGCCACCAACGCAACACCCTCGTTCATGGTAATGGCCAATGGCTGAGCACCGCCCATACCTCCCAATCCAGCGGTTACGTTCAAAGTCCCCTTCAACGTACCACCAAAATGCTGATTCGCACACTCGGCATAGGTCTCATAAGTACCCTGTACAATGCCTTGCGATCCAATATAAATCCAACTGCCGGCCGTCATCTGACCGTACATCATCAATCCTTTTTCCTCCAACTCCCTGAAATGATCCCAGTTCGCCCAATTTGGCACCAACTGCGAATTACTGATTAAAACCCGAGGCGCATCTTTGTGGGTAGGCAAAATCGCCACCGGCTTTCCGCTCTGAACCATCAAAGTTTCATCCTCGTTCAAATCCAACAAAGCCCTACAAATGTCATCAAACGCAGGCCAATTACGTGCCGCCTTGCCCAATCCACCGTAAACGATTAAGTCTTCCGGACGTTCAGCAACATCTGGATCCAAGTTGTTGTGCAACATGCGATAAGCCGCTTCCTGTACCCAACCTTTGCAGTTCAACTTGCTGCCCGTGGGAGACTTCAATACCCGTGATTTACCTGTGAATTCGCTCATACTAAGAAAGGTACAAAGTTAGTCAATAAGTGTTTGCCAAACCTCAAAACTTCATCGATAACTGTATCCGTTTTCTGGCTCGATCCACTTCTACCACCCTCACCTTCACACGCTGCGATAACGCCACCACCTCGGCCGGATTCTTCACAAACTTGTGTCCCAACTGCGAAATGTGCACCAACCCATCCTGCTTCACCCCGATATCCACAAAAGCCCCAAAATTCGTGATGTTCGTCACCACACCCCACAACTCCATCCCCACCTGCAAATCGTTGATGCTCCTCACCGTATCGTCGAACGTCACCGCCTCCGCCACGCCCCGAGGATCCAAACCCGGCTTCTTCAATTCCTTCAAAATATCCTGCAACGTAAGCAGCCCCAACCCCTTCGATTCATCCACGTACTTTTCCAAGGCCAAGCCCGATAGCAACGACTCATTGCCTAACAAGGCCGACAGCGACACCCCAGCATCCTTGGCCATCTTCTGCACAACCGCATACCGCTCAGGGTGAACCCCCGTATTATCCAACACGTCCTGCCCCCCGCGAATCCGCAAGAAACCCGCACACTGCTCAAACGCTTTGCCGCCCAACCGTGGGACATCCATCAGCTGCGAGCGTTTCTCAAAACCGCCCAATTTTTCGCGATGACCCACAATGTTCTTCGCCAAAACCGGCCCCAAACCACTCACATAACTCAACAAATGCTTGCTCGCCGTATTCAAATTCACCCCCACACCGTTCACCGCCGACTCCACCACCGCATCCAAACGCTTTTGCAACAAGGTCTGATTCACATCGTGCTGATACTGCCCAACACCGATGCTTTTCGGGTCGATTTTTACCAGCTCAGCCAGCGGATCCTTCAATCTCCGTCCGATACTCACCGCACCCCTCACCGTCACATCCTCCTTCGGAAACTCCTCCCGGGCCACGGCCGACGCGCTATAAATACTCGCTCCCGACTCGTTCACCATATACACTTGCAGCCCTTGCGATATCTCTTCCGACAATGCTTTGCGAACAAATGCATCCGTTTCCCTGCCAGCCGTACCATTTCCGATGGCGATGGCTTCTATGCGATGTTCTTTGACCCATTTTTGGAGCAAATCCGTGGATTTTTGCGTTTGAAACTGTGGCTCATGCGGAAAAATGGCCTCGTGCAACAGCAAATCGCCATACTCGCTCAACACCACCGCCTTACAACCCGTTCGAAAGCCCGGATCCAACGCCAACACCCGCTTCTCGCCCAATGGCGGCGCCAACAACAACT
>JAHEMG010000097.1 GCA_024643755.1 Flavobacteriales bacterium
CAACACCACCACCCATGATCATCATGATCAAATAGTTCGATGCCTTCGACATCTTACTGCCCAATCCTGCAATCGCCAAGGTGAAAATACAAGGCCACAACGTAGAGCAAAACAACCCAACACTCACGAAAGCCATCGCCGCCAAAGACCCTCCATTGAAAATCCCCACCATCAACGCAACCATCCCACAAACACTGTAAATCAACAACTGTCTGGCAGGATTACCCTTACTCAAATAATCCACCCCAATCAAAACGCCTACCATCAACACATAGCCGTAAAACTGCTCTACAGCGCCGAAATCCAACGACAAAACACCTTCTTTGTATCGCACAGAATTCACCAACAAATACACAGCAAAGGCCACCAATGGCAATACAAAGCGCAACGCTTTCTTGGCACCCGCAGCCACATTGAATGACCCTGCCGAACTGGCCCATCGACCAATCATCAAACTGGCCCAAAACAAACTGATATATGGCGCCGCGTCCTGCGTGCTCACCTTCAAATTCGATTTCAAATACTCACTCAAATTACCCGCTGTACTCACCTCAACACCCACATACAAAAAGATGGCAATCATACCCATCCAAACCTGCTTGTACGACAATACCGATTTGCCATCATCGTCGCTGGCCTCATCCTGCTCACCCGCCTCAACCTGCACATCCAAGCGATAAAAAATGGCCGCAAACAGCACAAACAAGCATCCCAACACCATATAAGGAACCTTCACCGCACTCACATCCAACTCCGCACCAGACCCAGAACCCATCGCCCCGTAAATGGCCGCCGTCACCAACAAAGGTCCGATGGTAGTACCAAAATTATTCACCCCGCCAGCCATACTCAAACGCTGTGAACCTGTTTCGCGCGACCCCAAAGCAATCGCCAATGGATTCGCCGCGGTTTGCTGCAACGAAAAACCCAATCCCACGATGATCAATCCGCCCAACAACATCGGAAACGATGCCGCATCCGCCGCTGGAATGAACAACAAACTGCCTATGGCGCTAATCACCAAACCCAAAGCGATGCCCTTACCATAGCCCAACTTGCCCAACAAATCGCGCTTCATCAAAAAACTCACCAACATATACCCCAACGCACCCAACGTGTAAGCCACGTAAAAAGCAAAAGAAATCATCTGACTCTGCCACTGCTCCAAGTGCAATTTGTCTTTGAAAACCGGAATGAGGATGTCGTTACTGGCCGCTACAAAGCCCCAGAAAAAAAATACACTCACCAATGTGGCAAATGCGCGTGTGGTATTGTTCTGATTCATCAAAAAAAGGATTAGTTGAACGGCAAAAAACGACATTTTCACCGCAAATCCAACCGTTTACACCAATTCGTGAATAAATATTGTAAAATCAACAATAATGACGCATCGCTTGATTTTCAATCAATAACTTCTATCTTGCACGCTTTTATGGATACACTTTACGCAGCTGACACCTTTATATCAACCGATAAATACGCCAACCTCAACCGGATCCACCATACTGTACCCGTGGGTTCACGTGATTGGATGTACATGAATGGCATCTTCTGGGGCTTGTTCATCCTCACCCTCATTGTTTCAAAAAACAAATCTGAAGGCACACGCAAAGCCATTGGATGGGGCTTGGGTGCACTGTCGCTGCTGAATTTTGCCGCTAGTCAGTACCACATGTATCTCGGACATACCTGGTCGATGGAAAACAGTCTTCCGCTACACCTGTGTGGCATGTCGGCCTTCATCGCTGCCTACCTCCTGATCCGCGGATCTCAAATCAGCTACGAATTTCTCGTGTATTGGGGCGCCGGCGCTATCCATGCCTTCCTCACACCCGAAATCACCAACGGATCGGCGGTGTACAACCACGTTGAATACTGCATTTCACACGGTATCATCATCTTGGGCTCGGTGTACGCTACGATGCGATTGGGCTATACGCCCCGACCCAATTCATGGTGGAAGGTTTTTCTTTACACCCAATTCACCATCCCCGTTATCGGCGGGATCAACTACTTGGTAGACGGAAATTACATGTACTTATGCCAACGTCCGGAAGCCGAAAACCCCTTCGTCATCGGCGAATGGCCTTGGTATATTTTGGGCTTGGAGTTTGCCATCATTTTGCACTTCTTTGCCTTCTACCACCTCCACAAAGCACTCGCCAACTGGAGAACTAACCGCGCATAATCCTATCTTCGCAACATGCGGAGTCTCTTTTCGATTTTTTTCTGTTCGATTTTCGGGGCGATGGCCATCGCGCCCAGCATCGCCTCAGCGCAAAATGGTACGATTCAAATCACCAAACCTTATGATAATTCGCTCAACCCCGGCATCATTCCCGCGCCACAGCACATAGAGATATCGCCCAAGGGTGGTTACACCAAATTTAAAAAGAAGGTGTCGCGGCTAAACCCAAATCTTCCCGCAGAAGGATACAAACTCATCATTGAGAAAAAGCAAATCACCATTGAATATGCCGATAACAATGGATGGGATAATGGAAACAACACCCTATTGCAGATCATGGATTTCTACGACGACGAGAAAATCCCCTGCATGACCATCACCGACCACCCCCGATTCCGTTACCGGGGCATACACTTGGATGTATCGCGGCACTTTTTCGATATCGGCTTCCTCTTTAAATACGCCGAATTGGCCTCCAATTATCGCTTCAATGTAATTCATTTACATCTTACCGACGATCAAGGATGGCGATTCGAGAGCAAACGCTACCCCAAACTCAATACCATTTCCTCAACCCGCGCTGGCACTCAAACTGGGCCGTATTCCTTACAACATTTTGATTCAATTTATTACGGCGGACTCTATACTCAAGACCAACTTACAAACTTTGCCAAAGACTGTCATGACTCTTGGGGCATCACCGTGATTCCAGAAATTGAAATGCCCGGCCATGCACTAGCTGCGCTCGCGGCCTACCCAGAATTGAGTTGCTCAGGCGGACCGTTTGAAGTAGCAAAGGGATGGGGTGTTTTCGACGATGTCTTTTGCGCAGGCAACGATGCCACCTTCACCTTTTTGCAAAACATTTTGCAAGAAACGATGCACACTTTCCCCAACTCACCCTACATCCACATCGGCGGCGATGAATGTCCGAAAGAACGCTGGAAACACTGTCCAAAATGCCAACAACGCATGAAAGACAATGGACTCAAAGACGAACACGAACTGCAGAGCTACTTCATACAACGCATCGAAAAGTATTTACAAGATTCGGGTTGGTACATCGATGCCAAAACGGGCGATACCATTCACGGTAGAAGCATCATTGGCTGGGATGAAATTTTGGAAGGCGGATTGGCACCCAAAGCCACGGTGATGAGTTGGCGGGGTGTAGACGGTGGAATTGCCGCTGCCCAGCAGCACCACAACGCCATCATGACCCCCGGAAAACCTTTGTATTGGGACCATTACCAAAGCAAAGACAGCACCGAACCTCACGCCATTGGTGGTTACAACCCGGTGGAAAACGTATATGCCTACGACCCCATACCCGCTGCCCTACCCGATAGTTTGCATCGATACATTTTGGGAGCGCAAGCCAACGTTTGGACAGAGTACATCCTTACCCCAGAGCATGTGGAATACATGGTCATGCCCCGATTGCCTGCATTGTCGGAAGTGTTGTGGTCGGACCCGAAGCAGAAAGATTTCAACGATTTCAAACGCCGCTTGGAATTGCATCGCAACTTATGGCAAGGCATCGGAATATTTCCTCTCTGCAGAGAATATGGGCCAAAATACAATTATTGTCCGATCATTTTCGGCGAACCAGCCACGTTCTTCCGCAATGGCAACAAAAAATAATACGCCCAAAAAGCAGCATTTCAGCATGAACAACCGCAGAAAATTCATCAAACAACTCTCTGGCTTGGCTGCCTTGGTGGGATTGCCCTCCGCAGGTTTCGCCGCCATCAGTGGCCTTACACAGGGCGATAAAGACAAGAAAAAAGGCAACAAAACTGCACCGAAGCGTAAACTGGGCGCGCCGATGATCGTCACCACCTGGAATTTCGGATTGCAAGCCAACGAAGCCGCTTGGCCTACGTTGCAACAGGGTGGCAAGGCCTTGGATGCCATCGAACAGGGTATCCGTCAGTGCGAAAACGACCCCACCGAGCGCAGTGTGGGTTATGGCGGAAGGCCTGATCGCGACGGTCACGTGACCTTGGATGCATGCATCATGGACGAAAAGGGCAACATAGGTTCGGTGGTTTGCATGGAGCACATCGCCAATCCCATCAGCGTGGCCCGTGCCGTCATGGAAAAAACGCCCCATGTGATGCTCGCCGGCGAAGGGGCTACCCAATTCGCGGTGGAGCAGGGTTTTGAAAAAGTGAATTTATTGGTTCCAGATAGCGAACGCGAATGGAAGGAATGGCTCAAAAAGGCCGAATATACGCCGGTGATCAACATCGAAAACCACGATACCATTGGAATGATCGCGATGGACGGGAAGGGCGATTTATCTGGCGGATGCTCTACTTCTGGCATGGCGTTCAAAATGCACGGCCGCATCGGCGACTCCCCCATCATTGGTGCGGGTTTGTACGTAGACAACGAGGTGGGCGCGGTTACTGCCACTGGCCAGGGCGAGGAAGTGATTCGCGTGGTGGGCTCTTTCAGGGTGGTAGAAGAAATGCGGCACGGGGCAAGTCCGCAAGAAGCCTGCGAGCAAGCGGTAAAGGCGATTCGCGACAAATTTGTACTCCGCGGGAAAGATTGGAGCAATACGCAGATCGGGTTCATTGCCATCAATCCACAGGGCGATATTGGGGCTTACGCACTGAGGCCGGGCTTTACCTATGCGGTTAAAACAGGCGATGTGGCCGAGGTCCGCAAAGCGAGTTATTTGTTGGATTAATCGGCCCTACGCACAATTTTAATCCTCCACCGAGAGGTAATCAACCAAAACGGGATACCCTTCGCCGTAGTGTTTCCCTTTGGGTATTAGGTCCAGCAGCCGCTGCGCGGCTGCTGGCTGCTTCAATCTAACCTCATAATAACTCACCCGATCCATTTTTTTCTGGTACTTTCGTTTCCCCGCAAAGGAGATCGTTTTCATACAAGTGATTGGCAAATCCTTATCCAAATTCCAATTTCTAGGCAATTTCACCACAAAATCCTTGGAGAACAATGATTTCCCCATTGAATCATACGCCGTAACCTCCATCGGAACGTCACATTCTGTAAGCAACCGCGAATTGAACTTCACATAAAACTGGTCCTTCGCTCCCCACCACCCACTGCGCTGCAACTGCATCACCACCGGCAACATCGCCTCGGCCACCCTTCCCTGTGAGGATTTCAACATACTCCAACCGTGCAATGAATTCGCCACACTCCAAGTCGTTCCATTCCAAATGTCGTTGTACTGCCAATACAAAGACCCCATACAATACGGCGAAGCCATTCGATGACTGATCATCGCCCTGTATAAAAACTCACCTTGCACCACCGCCGCGGAATCACCAAAATTCATGGGCTCCACATTTTGTAATCCTTGATGAGGCCATGACTTGGGATATTCCTCACGCACGTATTTCTCCAACAGTTTCGGACCCTTGTAGCTCAACAACAATGAACGCCAATCGTGTACTTTGCCAACTTGAGAGAGGGCCCAATCTGGCGGACTTGGCAATCCATACTCGCTGCAAAACGGCATCCGCGCAGAATCCAAATGCGCAAAGCCCCGCTCCCCATGCCAAATCCCCCAATCGTGGTTGTCGCCCCGTTTCATTTGTTGCAAATTGCCCCAATTACCAATCGGACTGCTTCTCGTGTAAGGAACTCCTGCATCCCAATTCGATAAAGCCGCTGGAATCAGGGTATCGAACAGCGACAAATACCCCCGCCACTGCCTCGCACTATCAGCCCCGTGAATGTTGTATTTCTGCTGCCAGCCCCAATTGTGCCAAGCCACTTCGATCTCATTGTTCCCGCACCACAATGTCAAACTCGGATGATTGTTTAACCGCATCGCTTGGGCATTCACCTCAGACTCTACCGCCTCATAAAACATATCGTCGTCCGGATACATCGTACCATTGAACATCAAATCCTGCCAAACCATAATCCCAAGGGCATCGCATCGCTCGTAAAACGCATCGCTGGGATACGCGCCACCGCCCCATATCCTCAACATATTGTACCCCTGCCAACGCATGTTTTCCAACTCACCCATCGCGCCGGGCTGCCCCAAAAACAATTGATCTGGATACACACTCGCCCCATCGCCAAACTGCCTCGCCCAAATCACATTTGCACCTTGCGCAAAAACAGGAATTCCATTTACGGAAAACGCAAATCGTCCGCCCGAAGTATCCAAGGTAACCGTCCGCACTCCCCAATTCGTCTCAATTTTATGAATCTGGTTGCGACCGTTTTTGTCATACTGATGCGCCGAAATCTGAATGTGATACAAAGCCGGCGAAGAATCCCCATACACCTGCTGATACAACCCGTTTGGCATCCAATGCTTGGGATTTTTTACCCGAAAACACATCCGTCGGTGTCGCGCCTCCACACCAAATTCATTGGCTCCCAACACCACATCCTCCACCTCGGCTTCTTCTGCTCCGTCAGCGGTAAACTGCTTTCGCACAATATCCCACTCTATGTCCTCGTGCAGGCCCGGCAAATTCCCAGAAGTCACCCGCACAAAACTGGGCCGGCCGCGCATCGTATCGCACAAATAGTACAAATCGGCGTGACCGTAAACATACTCTACTGCCTTCCCCGCTTCCACACCCATCCAACTCGAATCTTGAGAAATCTTGAGGGCTTGTAGGTGGTTATCGCTCCAACCATGCACAAAAACGCCTTCTCCCAAGCCCACCAACACCCTACGCGGGGCAATATCCCAACCATACTGTACGATGGGCTTGCGCAAGTAGGGACTGGCCTTGGCAAACGTCTGATTTTTGGCAATGTATCCATACGTGCCAAAAGTGCTTATTTCTGCTTCATTATCGGCCGGAAACGTCATCCCACTGCGTTCGCTATAAAGCTTCCCCAATACCGTGGGCGACGAAAAAACGATGTACACAGAATCGGTGCCATCGCCCCTGATCTTACCATCCAAATCAATGGTCACTGTGGCAAAACTGCTCATCAGCGGATTTACACTTTTCACTGGCTTCCCATTCACGAACACCTCCATGTAAGCGCCTTCCCACTGCTTGATTTCCAAAAAATGGTGCTCGTCTAACTGCGCTTCCTCCGCCGACGAAAACAACGCCGCACGGTAAGTCCAATTGCGCCATTCCACACTCTTGCAATGCACATTGCACTCGGTCTGCTTCTCATTTTCGCAAAGCGAGGCGTATTTACCGCACTGTTCTACACAGGCACTGGGCGATGGGTGCTGACAATACAAATCGTTGATGGCAGGAGTATAACCCACAGGCATCCAGCCCCGACCCAACACCGTAGAATCGTATTCCCGAAGGTGGTCGGCATGTGGTTCATTCGCCACAACCCCAAACACAAAATCCTCTTCCAGCAACTCCCATTGTTCGATGCGATGGCTGTTGGATTCATTGTTTTTATCAACGATGCCATCATGGTGCAACGGAACGAGGGAATTGAGCTGAGCGCTGAGATTTGAAGCAGCAAACAGCAGCAACGAGCACAACATGACCTTGCACAGTCGCGCCACTGCGATGTATTGTTTACCGATCAAAGCGGCACTCCTTTCATCACCTCAACCATCTGCTTGAGTTGGTCGATGTCGAGTGTTCCGCCCGCTCCGCGGGCGGAAGTGTGGACTTCCAAAAATCCCAAATCGCGGTAATGTTGCACATTGTTGCTGCGGATGCCACCACCCGGTAAAATATCAATAGACCCCGCATGCCATTTGAGCATTTTCAGGGTTTCAAGTCGGGTATCGCCCCAACCCGTAAGTACACGATCAAAGCCACATTCCTCTGCTTCCGATATGGCATTCATCGGCGTAGAAATCTCATCAAACGCCCGATGTAGCACTGCCTCCAAACCCAATGAATGCGCTTGTTCGCAGGCCTGCATGCAGAACTCCCTATCCAATTGCCACTGTCCGTTCTTCTTCAGCAATGCACCAAAAACCACCCCCTGAAAACCCAATTTCGCCACACTTTTGATGGTATTGAGCATCCACTTTTTCTCCCGTTTGCTATACAAAAAATCTCCCCCGCGCTGTCTAACCATCACCACGGCCGACACCCGAAGTCCCCGTCGCACATCATCGGCGCTGTTGGCGGGACTCAGTCGCTGTAGATCTTCCATGGGGGGTGTGATTCCACCCAGGGAATAATCGGTGCACAGTTCAAGGCGGGCGCAGCCCGCCGCCTCCGCCGCGTAGGCGTCATCCACCGAAAAAACGCAAACCTCAACCCCTTTCATCGCACCTGAATTTCATCCATGAAAATATACCCCTTACCCTGATATGGATAGCCCAAATGTCCTTCCGGCAATGGCCCATACTGCTCAGCCTCAATTTTGATATAACGCGCCTTGATTGGTTTAACCCCTGCCTTGCCATCGGTGTGTTGAATCAGCACCTGATTGATCATTGTTTCGTTGTTCTGCCAATCGTCTTTGAACGTCACCATTTGAGCCCATGGGGTAAAATTCACCCCGTCTGTGGAAGACAAAACCTCCATATGGCGTGGCATCAAAATCCAAGCGCGAGAATCTTGCAAGAAACGGGCGTTCACCTCAGTCACTGGTTTTACTGAACCCATGTCGATCACCGCGGAGAAATCTTGGTCATAAAAACCCATCCAGCCCCCAGCGCGCCATTCTTTAGAGCCCTGGATTTCATCGACCAGCGCGCCGGCTCCGCCGGCGCTGTATTGGGGGTGAGGAATTACACCGTCCCCCAATGAAATCGAATAATTATTTTCCTTCCTGTTGAATACCCCCGTAGCCCAATCGCTTGTGCCCGTGCTTGGAGAGCCAACCCCTTCACCACCCTGAGCATCCTTTCGTACATCAACCTTCTGCATATCACCCTTCTGCGCGGGATTCGACCCAGGCAAACCACCGTAAATAAGGGTATTCACCAATCGAGCAGATACAATCGCATCGTAAGCTATCACAAATTCATAAGGCTTCTCACCGTCGGCCTCTGCCGTAATCACTTCCGTTTTGCCCGCTTGTACCAGGAGTGCTGATGGCACCGACGCGGAAAGCGATTTTTTCGATGGCTTCACGGGCTTACCCTTTTTATCCAAAGCCAATCGCTCCATATTCTCCACCCGAATCTCCAACACCCCTTGGGTGCCCTTGGGAACGGATACCTTAATACGCAAACTATCCTTGAACGTCCGCTGCGCCTGAATCACCGGCACTGCCACAAAATTGGTGGATACCGTTTGTTTGGCCGTTTTTAACAACAATTTATCGCGATCCGCCGAATCCACTTCGCTAAACACCAAGCCATCGCCCTGCATCAGTTGCTGATGGGTTACCGTAAGCTCTGCCGCAGCATATACCTTGCGCATGCTCCTTAACTCCATGTCGCGTTGCGCTTGCAATTCCTTCAAGGTGGCCGCCCGCGCAGCGGGCGTGCCTTTCAAATCCTTCAACGCAGGCAACTTGGGCAAATCGCCCTCCCCCGCCAACTCCATCTGATGCGCCGCCCATGGCTTTTTCAAGGCCTTCGGCTTCATCGTAGCTCCCACGCCAGATGTGCCTCGCTCAAATTCACCATCCGTAGCACCCGCTGTTGTGATCACGTCCGGATACATCCTCGGCCCCGCACCCAAATCCTTTTTGTTGATTTCGCCCCGCGTGATCAAAAAGCCCGACATCCCCGCTCTCGCTATCTCCACCTCGTAAAACTGCGGAATACCCGTGGCGTAAACGTTGCTGCCCGGACAAACGGGATACAACCCCATAGCACTCATCACATACCAAGCGCTCATCTGTCCGCAATCCTCGTTGCCAATCAACCCGTCCGGACTGTCTTTGTAAAAATTCTTACACACATAATCAATGATCCCCTGCGCTTTCTCCGGCTTCCCACAATAGTTGTACAAATACGCCATGTGATGGCTGGGCTCGTTCCCATGCGCATACTGTCCAATCAACCCTGAAATATCGGCTTGGTCCCTGCCCGTTGTGCGCGAATCCGTGCCAAACAGTGAATCCAAATGCCTTTCAGTAGCATTCACACCCCCCAACTTATCCATCAAACCCAAAATATCGTGGGGCACATACATCGAATACTGCCATGCATTGGCCTCGGTAAAATGGTTATTCACCTCTTTCGGATCAAAAGGCGATAGCCATCCTCCGTTCACGCGCGGACGCATGAAGCCCGATTTTTCGTCGTACAAATTCTTCCATCGCTCACTGCGCGCATAGAATTCCTGCACCACAGAAGCAGGCGTAGTAGGCAACATATACGCCACCCGGGCGATGCACCAATCGTCGTAGGCGTATTCCAATAACTTCGACACGCTCTCCGCCGTATTTTCGATGCCCATATAACCCAAACGCTTGCCACGCTCATCCAAAAACGCAGAATCCTTCAACCGAGAGCTGTGCATCATCGCCTCCAGCGCCAACTGATAATCAAACGGATATTTCGGCTGTCCCATCGCATCCTTCGTCACCCCGATTTCCTTCAACATCACATCCGCAATCACACTCACACTGTGATACCCAATCATGCACTCGGTTTCGCAACTGCCCAACTCCCAAACCGGCAACTTCCCACCCTGCTTGTATTGCAATAAAAACGTCCGCACAAAATCAATCGTTCTGTCGGGATCCACGATACTCAACAACGGATGCAAAGCCCTATACGTATCCCACAGCGAAAACACCGAATACACCTTGTGGTAAGGGGGCGCATTCTCCTTGTACAACCCCGCGCGATGGATTTTTTGGTCCCTGCCGCGATATCTGCCATCCGCATCACTGGCCAAACTCGGATGAATCATGCAATGGTACAATGCCGTATAAAATTTGCGTTTTTCGATATCCGTCTTGGCCGACTCTGCACCTACACGAAAGGCCTGCGCCTCAAAATCGCTGGTAACTTTGATTTTCGACAATTCCAGATTCCACGCTTCCTTAGCTTGTCTGCGATACACATCAAAATCCGCTATGCGCTTTACATCGCCCATACGGATGTTGGCCATGTCTTTTTCGTATATCAAATTCGCCCTTGCACCCTTGGCATCGCAGAACGATAACGCCACTTTGGCTTCCAATTTTACTGGATTCGAGCTTTCGCCTACACTGCGCTCCACATCAAATTCCACAAGCATCTGTTTGCCATCCGCACTGCTCACGATCCGCGATATTTCCCGGTCAAACTCCATCGTAAAGTACACCCATTGGTTGTTGGCCCAGGCCTTGCTCTGTCTCCAACCACCGATCCTGCGCTCATCCAATTGCTCCAT
>JAHEMG010000203.1 GCA_024643755.1 Flavobacteriales bacterium
TTGTCATGTGCATTATCCTGAAATTTCGAAGATTGTAAGGGCAACTTGTGCAGAATTTGATCTTCCGTACAAATCCCATCGCACATTTTTTGACGCACTCGTTAGCCACTATGGACAATTGAGGAGACTGGGATTCAATGTGAATTAATTTATGATCATATCTGCATATTCGAGAAAGCCAGTGTAGTTAGGCAACAGGAATGTACTCATTCAGGTCTAACCAACATGGGGTTGGATAAAAATATCATTGGTAGCATCATCGTTATTTTGCTAGGATTGTTATCACAGTCCAGTGCTCAATCGCTTCAAATTGAATATGATGACACGTTGAATTGCTCTTTAGACTCCAACCATTTCTATAGCCATGAAATTGCCAAAAGTCATTATTGGCATCCCTTAGAAACATGGACACAGGATTCCAATTTTCTAAAGAATCCAATTCCGAAATTTGATTACATCGAATATGATGGCGGTTCCGAACAATTTGCCGTAGCAGAGGACTCCGGTGACATTTTTATTTTTCTATCTTACCCATGTCATGGGTTATTTCGATACAAATACAATAAGAGTTTCAATTCAAAGCCACAAATAACATATCTGGGATATTTAGATAGGAAGTTGTTGGGATGCGTTAGCAGTGTTCACGTATTCAAAGAAAACAACGAGTGGTTTGGTTTGGCATTCATTGCTGGAACCAATTTTAGATCGAGAATTGTACGGTTGGAATTTGGAAAATCTTTAAACAATACGCCCATAGCCGATGAAATCATGATTTACAATGGAGGCCAATTGTCTAATCAGATTTATTTCAATCGAATTAATGGCACCCTATTCGGATATGCAGTGGATCGATTCACCAATGGTTTTACTCAAATTAATTTTGGAAATTCAATACGGAATACGCCAACATTTAACATCATCAAAGTTCCATATAAACGATCTCAATTCCGGGCATTCACGATGGGTATGGATGCATCAGGAAATCATTGGATCCTGGCTCCTACCATTAATTCGGGTAATTTCATTTTGGTTAAATTTGGTCAAGATCCATTAAATACAAACCCAATCATTGATTCCATTGGTATGTTTGGCATTGGCGGGGGCGATTACTTAGGAATCACTTCTTATACAGTAAATGGAAAAACCTTTGTTTGGTTAAACAACGCAAACAACAGACAGAACTTCTTTTATTTCGGCAATGGCATCTACAAACCACCTACAGTGGTGAAACCCCTAGGCAACCCCTACAATCCCATCATCTGGGAATATGGATATATGTCGCCCTGCTTTAGATTCAATGATTCACTCTACTCCCTCTTTATTTCTAATTATGAAGGACTTATTTTGATGAAATATTCCACAAATACCGAGGAATATCATCAATCATTGAATGCTAATTTTCATGATAGAAACAGCACGCAGTTTTCGCTTAAATACCAAAAAAACATCCCAAATATGGAGCAAAAGGTATTGCGGTATGTGATCAATGAGGGACAATCAGATCAACGAGACACCCTAATTTCTGTCACCATTAAACCCTGCCCTGAAAATCCAAATTGTGAATTTTGGGTGCCCGACGCTTTCAGTCCAGACAACAATGGCAGGAATGATGTTTTTCAATTCAAAAGCGACTGCTTGATCAATCATGTTGTGTTGTCAATTTATGACCGATGGGGACAGCGAATTCATCAATCTCAAGGTGAAAACCCGACCTGGGATGGCAAGATTGCCGGCGTTGACTGTCCGGAAGGCATATATGCCTACAGCTTTGATTTTGATTACAATTATGCTTCAGACAAAGAACAAAAGAGCGGATCCTTCCTACTGATTCGGAAATATTAAATTCACAACCCAAATCATCAAAAGACCTTTTGACAATTTAAGGTTTGAGATAATCTACAATCACGTCAATCATCTCTGTGCCGCCCAGTAAACACTGACTTTTGAGCATAAAAAAAGCCCCGAATTTCTTCGAGGCTTTTGGTGGGAGTTGAGGGATTCGAACCCCCGACCCTCTGCTTGTAAGGCAGATGCTCTGAACCAGCTGAGCTAAACTCCCTTGTTGTTCTTCCGAACGGGAATGCAAAATTAGGGTTTTTATTGAATACACCAAACTTATTTGAAAAATAATCTATGTTTTTTAGGCCTGATTTCGCCCGATTTTAGGGATTCCATTGATAATCAACGTTAAAGGGACAACAAATAAAAACAGCGCCCAGGTGAATTTTGTGAGATACCCCATATAATACGGCTCGAATGTTAGTTCAAAA
>JAHEMG010000021.1 GCA_024643755.1 Flavobacteriales bacterium
TCCCACTAATCTTCAGAACTTTTTCCCTTCCCTCAATCCCCCAAGCTTTCTCACGCCCCAACGCCCTTTCGTTTGTTGTCTTGTGTTTTTTCTTGTGGTCTCTATCAGAACGGGATGCAAAAGTACTACTCTTTTCCACAAAATCAAGCATGTCCAATAAAAAAAATACAAAGTACTCAGCAATGACTAGCTATTCAATCATTTACCCCGCAAAAATATTATCGCCACAACAGCGATCCATCCCCGTAACTCAAGAAACGATAGCCCGATTCCAACGCAAACCCATAAATTTTGCGCCAATCTCCACCCACAAATGCCGAAATCAACATCAATAACGTTGACTTTGGCTGGTGAAAATTCGTAATCAACCCAGCCACCACCCGAAACTCAAACCCCTCAACAATGAAAATCTGAGTTGATCCCTGCAACAATCCCCCCTCAAACACCACCCGCTCACGCAAAGCGCCCAAAGCAGAATCCATACTTATTTCCCTGCCTTCTGTATATCGCAACCCCAAATCATACCCATCCCCACTGTAGACCTTACCTTCCCAACACCCCTGAAGAATTCTACAACCCACAAAATACAAACTCTCCAATACCCGCATCGATGTAGTACCAATCGCCACCACACGCCTGCCCTGACCCCTGGCCATGATCATCGCATCTACCAACGACAACCCCACAGCGAATCGCTCCGCATGCATTTCGTGCTCATTGGCAAAGTCCGATGTCATCGGCTTGAACGTACCCGCACCCACATGCAATGTCAAATAGGAAAACATCACCCCACCCTCCAACAAACGCGACTGCAACTCCTTGGTAAAATGCAATGATGCCGTTGGCGCCGCTACTGCACCCGCATGCTCGGCAAAAATGGCCTGGTATCGATCCTTATCGCCCTCCGTAACCGCTCTTTCTATATATGGTGGCAAAGGCACCTCCCCCAAAACTTCAATGGCATCTTGCATGGTCGCAAAATCACCCTCAAACTGCATCGCTATCCGATTGCAATCGCGATCCAACCAAACAATCTTCAACGAACCTCGCTCCCCGCTCACCGTAACAACGTCGCCCTCCTTGAATTTCCTGCGATTCCCCACCATCACCTCCCATTGCGTCCAACCCGCATCCAAAGGATTCAATAAAAACACCTCCACCTTTGCTCCCGCCACAACAGTGCCGTGCAAACGGGCAGGTATCACCTTCGTATCATTGGCCACCAACACATCGCCCGACAACAATTGATCGCCAATCTCGTGAAACGCAGTTCCCTGTATCGAGTCGCCACCCTGTTTTCCTGAATAAATCAACAACCGCGATGCATCCCTCGGCTCCATCGCTTCATACGCTATGCGCGCATCAGGCAAATCATAATCATAGTCCGAAACGGGCAAAGCCGGCACCATCGTTTGCATTCCGCCCAAATCCAACGATGCCAAAAAGCCCATCAGTCCCTCAAACGCCCGCGCACGATGACTCAGCGCATTCTTCTCCGATGCCAACATTTGGGCGAAGGTTTTGGGATATCCATGCGGACGAAAGATCGGGTCGTAGCCAAATCCCTCATCGCCAACACCCTCTCCCACAATTGCACCATCCACTTTTCCCTCGAAATACAAGGGTCGATCGCCGCAGCCTTCCAACCCAACCACACACAAAACGGTCTTGAAACAGGCCTCACGATTAGTTTCTAGTGCCAATGCATTCAACAACTTATGATTGTTTGCAGCGTGATTCACCGGCTCTCCAGCATATCTCGCCGAATAAACACCCGGTGCACCACCCAGCGCTTCCACACACAAACCACTGTCATCTGCCACACAGGGCAACCCGCTCACATCATAGATGGCCTTTGCTTTTAAATAAGCATTCTCATGAAAGGTTGTGCCCGTTTCATCTACATCTATCTCGATGCCCGCTTCTTTGAGCGATATCAATTGCAACTTTCCAGCTACAATGGCCTGGGCCTCTTCAATTTTATGGGCATTGTTGGTGGCGAACACCAATCGCGTTGTCGCTACCATGGACAATTATTCTCCTTTTTTGCGAACGGTTCTCTGTTCGATGCGCTTTTCATAATCAACACCTTGTAAGATGCGATGCACATACACACCTGGCACATGGATATCATTGGGATTCAATGTTCCTGCTTCCACCAATTCCTCTACCTCGGCGATAGTGACTTTTCCGGCCATAGCCATCATGGGATTGAAATTGCGGGCGGTGTCTTTGAAAATCAAATTACCATGTTTATCGCCCTTCCATGCTTTGACAATAGCAAAATCGGCATCAAACGCATATTCCATGAGGTAGGTTTTGCCGTTAAATACGCGAACCTCTTTTCCTTCAGCCACTTCTGTGCCCACACCGGCAGGTGTATAAAATGCGGGAATGCCCGCGCCTGCGGCGCGGCACCTCTCTGCCAAAGTACCCTGTGGAATGAGTTCCACTTCTAACTCCCCACTCAATAACTGTCGCTCAAACTCCGCATTCTCCCCCACATATGAACTAATCATCTTCTTCACCTGCCTGCCCTGTAACATCAACCCTATCCCAAAATCATCCACCCCCGCATTGTTGCTGATACACGTCAACCCCTTCACACCCTTCTTTACCAAAGCAGCAATGGCATTTTCAGGAATACCACACAAACCAAATCCCCCCAACATCAATACCGCCCCATCCTCGATATCGTGAATGGCCGCCTCGGCAGAAGCATATACTTTTCTCATAATTGCAAATTTACTGAACCTCTAGCTGAGCCGACAAACCTTTTTCGCACAATGCCGTACAAACTGGCTCCAAATCATCATAACTCCCCGATTTTACCGCATACTTCCCATTGTTGTGAATAATCCATGCACATTGCTCGGCCTGTAATCGCGTATGACCACAATACTTCATCAAATTCGCAATCACCCAATCAAACGTATTCACATCGTCATTATAAACAACAATCGTCCACCCACTATCCAACAACGCCTCTACGTCCTCCTGGGGTTGATAACTCGGATTCGTTGCCATTCTGCCCAATTACTTTTGTTTTTTCACCAAGATGCGCGACTTCGTTTCCTCTCCCGCCAACAATCGCTTAATATTTTTGCGATGTGTAAACACCACCAACAAAGCCACCGCACAACTGAATATCACAATGCTACCATCCCGGTAGCCAAATACTTCAATAAAAAAGACAGGAATCGACAACCCCGCAAACAACGACCCCAAACTCACATATCCTGTAATCACATTCACCACCACAAAAACCAACAACCCCAACCCTGCAACAGCAGGATTCAGCGCGATGATCATGCCAAACAAGGTCGCTACACCCTTACCTCCCTTGAATCCAGCAAACACTGGGAGTAAGTGGCCAATTACCGACATTACACCAAAAATCACAGCGAACATCCGATAATCCAACTCGTGAAACCCCTGCCATGTTGCCACGTCAAGACCTTGAACCCGGGGCCAAACATAACTCATCAAATCAACCAAACACACCGCAAAAAAACCCTTGAGTATATCCAACAGCAAAACCACCGTTCCGGGACCTTTACCCAACACGCGAAACACATTCGTTGCCCCCGCATTGCCGCTGCCATGTTCACGCACGTCAATACCAAAATATTTACGGCCAACCCAAATCGCATTCGGAACAGAACCAACCAAATAGGCAAAAAAGGCAAAAACAAATACTATCAAAATGTCCATGGTGAATAGCGAAATACTATATCAATCTATTTTACAAATTTACGGCAATCCCGGCAATACCCCTTAAGGCTTTACCAATTTCACTGTGGTTGTCAATGAACCCGATTGAATTTCTACAAAATACAATCCTGAAGACAGTCCATCCAACAACAATTGTTTGCCGCCGCCCTGTATTTCAATTACCGGAACTTGCGTTTCACCCCCTTGCATGGTATACACCCGCAATCGATCTATTTGCTTCACTGTCATGGGCTCTATCACAAAAACCACGTTTGCAGGATTGGGATAGGCTTTCACCCAAGCCGCCGCTTCCAAAGATTTCGTAGCACTGGCAGGAGGCAGTTCGAAATTCTCTTCCCCATCGGCGCAGTTGTTGGGACTCCCTTGCGCAGCATTGTAACCCATTCCGCGTCGCGCAAATGCCTTCCAAATCAACCCAGAATTTGCACCGCCATTCCGATTTTCATCGGCCATCAAAATCGCATCACGGGCATCCGCAAAACCCGGACCGCAGGGCTGCAGCTTCATCGCATCAAAAACCAGTTGCACCGCCATATTATTCCCCCCTTTGCCATTGTATAAATCTTCGTCAAAGCCGTATTTATCGACAAACTCCCAATACATATCCCACAACATTGTGCACCAAATTTCGCCGGTGTAGTGCACTTCGGTTTGAATGCCCGCAGCGGCCTTGGCCAAATTGCCATAGGTATGCGGATTCACCGCCATGTTCGTTGAATAGGGATAGGTGCGAATTCCACCACCTGTTTGTGACTCGCCTATCAACCAATTCCCTACGCCGCGCGCTTGAGAACCTACATCGCCCTTTTTCGCTGTAAATGCCAACCCCACAAAGTCGCTCCAACCCTCTCCCATCTGCTCTGCATTTGCCAAACCATTAGAATTAGATGGTCCGCAAGTCAATCGGTTAGAAATACCATGCGTATATTCATGGGCGATCACCCCTAAATCCAAATCACTGTCGGTCTTCTTTGCATAGGCAGAACTGTCGTAAAAAGTCACATTCAGATTCGAATCCGCCAACAATGCACGCAATTCATTGGCATTGCTCAACTTCACGAAAATTACAGGAATGGTAATCTTACTTGCCTGAGCCGTATTGTCGGTGGCCATCGTGATTACCTGGTCTGCCGAAGACGTATCCAACAGCACCACTGCGCTGGCACCATAGGATTGCGCGCGATAGACCTTTTGTACAAACGTACAACCACCACGAACCACCGCTGCAATGTTACCACTGATGGCAGGACCGTTTGATAAATTTGTGCAGCATTTATTGGTGGCGGCAGCAACGTTATCTTTCACCAACACCAATTTTCCCGAAACGGGTACCGCAGTAATTTTCTTGCCCCAGTTGCCATCGGTAATACCCACGCCGTATTTCATACCCGCACCATAGTTTACCACCAAATTGGCCTTAACGCTCACACCATCCCAAATAAACATCTGCATACGAGGCGCAGAACCGTCTGGGGGCGTTGCGAAATTCGCATTATTGGTTCCACTGCCATCCTGGGCATCGGCATTCACCGCGTCACTCGCCGCACCTTTGCTCGAGTAATTCTTGGCCTGAAAATTCCCAGATTCTTCGTCGAAACCGTAATGTTGCGACAAATCGTGCATGAGGTTATTGGCAACAAACAAGTTGTTGATCGCGAAATCACGGTAGTTAACCGGATCAATTTCCGATTTGCTGTAAGTGAAATCAAAGGCCAAAGACGTGCCTCCGTTAGGACTGTAACCCGGCTGATTGTTTGCATCAGCATCTTCGGAAGCATACACGTTGTTTCCGCGTGTAATGGTATATTCTGCGCCGTCTACCCCGTTTACATCGTGCCATCCATAGGGCGATGCTTGGGCGTCGGCCGGACTGCTTAGCGATTTGGGATCACCATACAACGGGCTTTCGATCGGAAACGCATAAGCTTTATAAGTTGCACCGTCGCCCCTGCGTTGCAGCGATTTGCCTTGGCCTTGGAGAAGCAGCGATTTTGTTTGCTGCTGGGCGATGGCAAAAGTTGCGGGACTTTTTTGAGTGGATGACTGAAAGGATGCCGGTGCGCAGTGAACCGTCCAGCTATGGGTTTGAAGAATTGTTCCTTGTCCATCGACCCAAACATTCACCCAGTCACTCGTGGAGGGATGATAAAAAACGAAGTACTTGGCCGCGATCAACTGTCCGTCCGTACTAGGCCAAGCCACTGTTTGCTGGTAGTATTGATTTTCATCGAATCGGGTTTTGGCATTCATGGTTTGCCAGATCACGGTTTGGGGCGATTGGTTGGAGGATTGGAAGGCGCTTTTCAGGGCGATGTTTCCTAGCTGATCGGTATTGAGCGAACCGAAATCGCCTTGTAATTTAGCAGATGCGTTGGCAACTGCACGGTTGGTTGAATGGTAGAGTGAGCCATCTGCTTTATAGTGCAATCCCATGACGCCATTCACTACGGGCACACCTGACAGGGTTTGTAAAACGTAGGCATGGGTTTGACCGTCAGACTCCTTCACAAAATCTTGCAAAACGGCGTCTGCCATATCTTTGGCGGTGAGGCCCCACTTGCCTTGAGCGCCCAATTCTTTGGCTTGATTGAGAACTTGAGTGGGTGTAATGCCAGAAAAATTATTTTGGGCTTTGAGGTTTGCGCAACCCAAACTTACTATCGCAGAGAGGAATAGTGATTTCGTACTAATTTTCATAAACCTGCAAGATATTGGTTTGGGAGGGGTTGCGCAAAATTTTGCAACAAAAAAGCCCCGCGGTAGCGGGGCTTTTTTCAATATTCTTACACAAATTAGACTAGCAGTATTTGAACATGCTGCCTCCGTACACTGCATTTCCGCCCAACTCTTCTTCGATACGAAGCAATTGGTTGTACTTAGCCATACGGTCTGAGCGCGATGCACTACCTGTTTTAATCTGTCCACTGTTCATCGCTACGGCCAAATCAGCAATGGTGCTGTCTTCGGTTTCTCCACTGCGATGGCTAATAACATTCGAATAACTATGGCGGGTTGCCAACTGGATGGCATTCAAAGTTTCGGTCAATGTACCAATTTGATTCACTTTGATCAAAATTGAATTGGCAATCCCTTCATTGATGCCACGTTGTAAACGATCAACGTTGGTTACAAATAAATCATCGCCCACCAACTGAACTTTATTTCCCACTGCCTCGGTCAATTTTTTCCAACTAGCCCAATCGTCTTCAGCACAACCGTCTTCGATAGACACAATGGGATATTTCTTGCACCATTCGGCCCAGTAATTTACCATTTCATCGCCGGTGAAAATCTTTCCATCCGACTTCTTGAAAGTGTACAAACCGGTTTTTTCATCATAAAACTCCGAAGTTGCTGCATCCATGGCGATAAACATGTCTTCGCCCGGACGGTAACCAGCCTTTTCGATGGCACGCAATACAATTTCGATGGCCTCTTCATTGCTCTGAATATTTGGAGCAAATCCACCTTCATCGCCTACGTTGGTGCTATATCCTGCTGCTTTCAACACAGACTTAAGATGATGAAACACCTCAACACCCATGCGCAAACCATGCGAGAAGCTTTCCGCTTTCACAGGCATTACCATGAATTCCTGAAAATCAATTTTATTATCCGCATGAGCACCTCCATTCAAGATGTTCATCATGGGCACGGGTAATACGTTGGCATTAACACCGCCAATGTATTTATACAATGGCATTCCCAATTCATCAGCAGCAGCGCGAGCACAAGCCAGTGAAACAGCCAAAATTGCATTTGCACCTAGGCGTGATTTGTTGGCGGTGCCATCCATGTCTAACAACATCTCATCGATTTCATTCTGGGCACAAACCTCTGTACCTTCCAACGCTTCAGCGATGTGGTTATTGACATTTTCTACAGCTTCCAATACCCCTTTCCCCAAATACAAAGAAGGGTCATTATCGCGCAATTCAGCAGCTTCATGGATTCCGGTCGAAGCACCAGAGGGTACTGCGGCTCTACCAAAACCACCGTCTTCGGTGTAAACTTCTGCTTCTACCGTTGGATTGCCACGGGAATCCAAAATTTGACGGGCCTGAATGTGGGTGATTTCGCTCATAGTATTTTATTTACTTGTGTTTTTGAATTAAGTCAATGAATTGATCAAATAGATACCAAGAATCATGGGGGCCGGGAGATGCCTCAGGGTGGTGTTGTACTGAGAATGCCGGTACATCCAATCGCGCTATCCCCTCTACCGTATCATCATTCAAATTGATGTGTGTGAGTTGAACTTTGTGCGACAATGATTCATCGTATTGAACTGCAAAGCCGTGATTTTGGCTGGTAATTTCACTTCTACCGGTAACCAAGTTTTTCACTGGGTGGTTGAGTCCACGGTGACCGTGATGCATCTTATATGTCTTTAATCCCGATGCCAAACTCAACAACTGATGACCGAGACAAATACCAAAAGTTGGCATGCCACCATCCACGAGTTCTTTGACGGCTGCAATCGCATAATCCATAGACGCTGGGTCACCAGGACCATTGCTAATCATCAGTCCATCTGGATTCCATGCCTTCACATCTGCCGCAGTAGCATTCCAAGGAAAAATCCCCAAGAAACAGCCGCGTTCAACCAAACAGCGTGAAATATTCAATTTGTTTCCGTAGTCCAACAATGCCACTTTGTATGGAGCGCTCGGATCACCCATGGTGTGAAATTCTGTACTCGAAACTTTGGAGGCCAATTCCAATCCATCCATGGACGGAACGGCGTTCAATTGTTCTAGCAATACATCAACATCCAAAATCTCAGAAGATATGATTGCATTTTTGGCTCCCGTTTCACGGAGATGCCTCACAAGTTGACGGGTGTCGATGTCTGAGATACCTACCAAACCATTCGACATAAAATAACTGTCGAGGCTATCCGATCCGTTCTTTCGAGAATAATTATGCGAGAATTTTTTGCAAACCAAACCGGCAATTTTTATTCCATCACTTTCAATTTCCTCGTCATGAATGCCATAGTTTCCTATGTGATCTGAGGTCATTACCAGAATTTGACCGAAATAAGAAGGGTCCGTAAACACCTCCTGATATCCTGTCATTCCTGTATTAAAACAAATTTCTCCGGTAGTTGTACCTATCTTGCCTATGGCTGTACCGCGAAACACGGTACCATCTTGTAGCACTAAAAGTGCAGGGGTTAGTTGAGCATTCACTTCAAGGGTTCAAATTTCGTACATTTCCACCAACTCCTCAAGCATTGTGGGTAAAATGTTCAGCTGTAAAAAATGTTATGATTGGTTTGCTTTGGGGAACCAAATAGACCAGAAAATACTCAAGGCCAAAATTGAGATGATCACCAACAAATTATGTATCTCATTAAAGCCATACATATGCGCATATTTCTCCAGCAACATCTTCAATCCAATATAGACGAGGATCATGGATAGGCCATATTTCAAACTGTAAAACTTATCCATTCCGGCACCAAGCAAGAAGTACAATGACCGTAGGCCCATCACCGCAAAAATGTTTGAAAAGAAGACCAAGTAAGGGTCGCGGGTTACGCCAAATACTGCGGGCACACTGTCAACGGCAAAAACAACATCCGTGATATCCACGATGATCAACACCAAAAACGGAATGGTTAGAAACAACTTTCCATTTTCTCTGATAAAAAAACGTGTCTCACTGGGATTGTTCTCCGCTACCCTGAACCACTTTTTGGCAAATCGAACAACAACATGGTTATCCGTTTCAAATGCATCATCATCCCCTGAGCCCAGCATTTTAAACCCGCTGTAAACCAAGAATGCACCAAAAATATACATGACCCATTCGAATTTCGACACGATTTCACTGCCCAAATAGATAAACAAAAAGCGCAATACCACGGCACCAATCACACCCCAAATCAAAATGCGCTTTTGGTTCTCACCATTCATCTTAAAGGACTGAAAAATCAGCAAAATCACGAATAGATTGTCGATACTCAGCGCATACTCCAATAAAAATCCACTCAGATAGGAAATCGCAGAGGTTTTTGAAAAGTCTGCCATGGCTTGTTCGAAACCGCCCGACAGATCCAATTGCACCTTATATTCAAGCTGATAATTCAGCAAATCATTCATCCCTTGGATGTTTTGAAGATCTCCATGGAACAAATAGATAACAAAGGTCATTGCCAATCCCACGGAAAACCATCCCGCAGTGTGTTTCAATGCTTGTTTTGCCGAAACTTCATGCTCTGTTGTCTTTGAAAAAACACCCAAATCCCATAACATACCTACCATTAAAACAACAAAGAAAGCGCCTAAAAAAATCAACTGTGTCATAAAGAACTGCAAAGGTACGGCGAAATCAAACACTTACCCTATCGTCTTGCCGATAGAAACAATTAGATTTGCGATTAATGCAAATGAAAAAATCGCTATTCGCAAAAAACGCATCGCTCGGCATTGTTGCTGGGCTTTTATTGATGTTAACCACCCAATCGCATCGACCAGAGGAAGGCATGTTTCCGTTGAATTATGTAAACATCAATGATCTGAAAAATGCTGGACTCAAATTGGAAGGCAAAGACATTTTCAATCCTGAGGGGTTAAGTTTAACCAATGCCTTGGTGAAGGTTGGTGGTTGTACAGGCAGTTTCATATCCAAGGAAGGTCTAATCATTACCAATCACCACTGTGTATATGGTGCCGTTGCAGATGCAAGCACAGTGGAAAACAATCACCTTGAAAATGGCTTTGTCGCAAGAACCAAGGAGCAAGAAATCCCCATCAATATGCCATGCAAAATCACGGAAAGCTATGAAGATGTTTCTGATCGCGTACTGAGGGGCATTGACGAATCGTACACACCAAGTCAAAGAGCAGCAAGCATCAGCAAAAACATCAGCAATATCGTTGCCGAAGAACGGGTAAAACACCCCGAGATGAGCATTGAAGTTTCTGAAATGTTTGTCGGCAAAACCTATACCCTATTTCGCTATGTGTTTTTGAAAGACGTTCGATTGGTTTTGGCGCCACCGGTTACCATCGGACAATTTGGTGGAGATTCAGACAACTGGGAGTGGCCAAGACACAATGGCGATTTTAGCTTGGTGCGTGCTTATGTGGGAAAAGACGGTAAACCAGCGGCATATAGCAAAGACAACGTGCCCTATCAACCAGCAAAAACTTTAAAAATCAATCCGAAAGGAACCCAAGAAGGCGATTTCGTGTTCATTATGGGATATCCAGGCAGAACCTTCCGCAACGAAACTGCACCCTATTTGGCCTTTCAAGAACAAGTACACTTACCCAAAATCCAAGGATTTTACAGTTGGTACTTGGGACAAATCAAAGACATAACAAAAACCAATGAAGCAGAGCGATTGGCTTTCGCGGGTG
>JAHEMG010000022.1:0-9120 GCA_024643755.1 Flavobacteriales bacterium
CATCGGCCATAAAAGCAGTGAAGTTTACCGATACTGGATGGCACAAGGTTATTCTGAAGAATACTTCAGATTATGGGTGTATTGATATTGATACGGTGAAGGTGTTTGTGGCGCCGGAGCCTACAGCGTATTTCCAGGTTACTGATTCTTCGCAGTGTTTTCAGGGTCATTTCTTTGATTTGGCCGATGCGAGTACTGCGCCTAAAAATGCTGTTCTGAATTCTAAGTCGGATTGGAAATACCAAAATGGCACATACAACTACGCGAAGATTGTCCCCAATAAGACATTTACATCGCCTGGTAAATATTGGATTCGCATCATCGCTACCACAGCTGTGGGTTGTAAGGATTCATTCCAACGTGAAGTAGAGGTTTTTGCAATGCCGAAGGCCGATATTCTAGGCGCAGGTAAGCAGCAATGTTTGGCAGGTAACAAGTTTACGTTCAAACAACAGTATCCATGGCTGGGGGCCAATCCTACCCATTTATGGACGACCTCTGATGGAGGAAGTGGTTCCGGAGATTCATTGGTGCGTTCCTTCGCTGCGATGGGCAAATACCGCGTATTCCATAGCATTACAACGAATGATGGATGTTTTGATTCAACATCGGAAGTAGTGGATGTGGTTGCATCACCCAAAGCTTCGTTTACTACAAGTAAGGATACAGCTTGTTTGGGTGGACATCAATTCACATTTACAGATAATACTATTTTCGGATCAACTTACACCAGTGAGTGGTCGTTGGGGGATGGAACCAAATCAACGTTGAAGAACATCAGTGGTAAGGGGTATTTGTCGGCCGGTAAATTTGATGTAAAGTTGGTATTGAGTTCTTCGGCGGGTTGTAAAGATTCAATCATCAAGTCGGTGAATGTTTGGCCGGTTCCGCAAGCGAATTTTGCAATGAACAATGTAGAGCAATGTTTGACCGGGAATTCATTTGTGGCCAGTAACATTACCGCAGAGAATTCAGCAACAGGGGTGGCTTACACTTGGTTAGTAAAAGGAGTGCCATTGGCAAATATCAAGAACATCCCTGCACAGAGTTTGCCTGACACCGGTGATTATCCAGTGAAATTGCGTGTGGTGTCTGACAAAGGGTGTGCTACTGAAAAGACGATTGTTTTGCGCGTAAATGAGCATCCCACTGTGACCATTAGTGGTATGAATGCTTGTGCGGAAGTGCCCATTCAATTTGGCTCTAATGCAAAGGTGAACAGAGGAAGTATTGCATCGTACAGTTGGAATTTTGGCAATGGGTTTACAGCGAATACCGCGAATCCTATGCAAGCTTATAGTACAGATGGGGCTTACAATGTGACGTTGACTGTAGTATCTGATAAAGGTTGCTCTACAACGTCGGCTGCGTTGCCAATAACTGTGCAGCCAAAACCAGTGGCTGATTTTACCGCGGAGTATTTGCTGTCGCGCGGATTGCAAACTGATTGGAAGTTCTCATTCACTGGGAAAAATACGGATACATACAATTGGCAGTTTCAGGATGGACAGACGTCTAATTCATCGGTTCCGTTTTTCATGACTTTCTCAGGTACGGGTGATTTCAAAACGATGTTGATTGCTAGCAATGCAAGTGGTTGCAGCGATACTGTATATAAGAATATCTTCTTGAAGCCAGAATTGTTATTCCATCTTCCGAATGCCTTTACGCCAAACATCGATGGATTGAACGAGGATTTCAAACCATTCCAGTCGTTCGGTATGTCGAAGTATCGCATGACGATTGTGAATCGCTGGGGAGAGATTTTGTTCTATACCGAGGATCCCAATATTGGCTGGAAGGGCTTAGATTCAAAAGGTAATCCTGTCATGGAGGGAGCATATGCTTATGCAATTACTTTCCGTTATGTAGACGGTGTAATGCATGCTTACAAGGGCACAGTAACGATCATTAAGTAAGTGATTTGTGGTGGGGTGTTATATCGTCCCGCTGTCATATAAAAAAAGGGGGCGCTGTGCGCCCCCTTTTTTTATTGCTGGGATTATTTAGGTCGTTTCGTATTGTTGTCTCCGCCTCCAAAAACCACCAATAAGGCGGCAATCATGATTAAAATAAGGATAATAGAAATCGAAATCATTCAATCCGAGCTTCGACGGGTGCAACTTGATTGTTGGATTAACCCAAGTAGGTTTTCAAGATTTTGCTCTTGCTTGATTTGCGCAATCGACGGAGTGCTTTTTCCTTGATCTGACGAACGCGTTCGCGGGTCAATCCTACCTTCTCTGAAATGTCTTCCAAGGTGTGTGCTGCATTGCCATCCAATCCGAAATAGTATTTCAATACATCGCGCTCTTTATCAGATAAGGTTGAGATGACACGGTTGATTTCGTTCTGCAATGATTCGTTCAACAATGGCATGTCGGGGTTGGGCTCGTCATTTTGGTCCAATACACCCAACAAGGTATTGTCTTCACCTTCTGCCAATGGAGCGTCGATGCTCAAATGTCGGCCAGACGAACGCAATGCATTTTCAACTTCAGAAAGTGATATTTCGAGTGATTCAGCAATTTCTTGTGGTGTTGGTTCGCGCTCAAGTTCCTGTTCTAGGCGTGCAGAGGCCTGTGTGATACGACCTAAACTTCCTACTTTGTTGAGTGGAAGACGAACGATACGACTTTGGTCGGCCAATGCTTGAAGGATGCTTTGACGGATCCACCAAACGGCATAAGAAATGAATTTGAAACCGCGGGTTTCATCGAAACGTTTTGCGGCTTTAATCAAGCCCATGTTGCCTTCGTTGATCAGGTCACCTAAAGTGAGACCTTGGTTTTGGTACTGTTTGGATACAGATACTACGAAACGCAAGTTGGCGTTAACCAGTTTTTCCAATGCGGCTTGGTCGCCTTCGCGAATTCTGCGTGCCAATTCAACTTCCTCTTGGGCGTCGATCATTGGTACTTTGGAGATTTCGTTGAGGTACTTGTCAAGCGATTTGTTTTCGCGATTGGTAAACTGTTTTGAAATTTTTAACTGCCTCATGTTTGCTTTTTGGTGTACTTAATTACTTCTGTTACTGATATATATTCAGCCTTGCAAAAGTACAAAATAAAGTTCAAAATATTTTGAGAATTTTCAGTCCATTCCCACTCTTTTGTGGAAGAAATCCCCTTTGTTTCTAGAGGAAGTGGTTTGCTGCTTGATAGGTGATGTAGGCGCCCAAATAAGCGATGAAACCGTAAATGAAAAACAGTGCAATGGGCCAATTCCACGAGCCAATTTCTCTTTTCATCACAGCCATAGTGCTCATGCATTGCAGGGCAAAGGCATAGAAAACGATCAAGCTCAACGCGTAAGGCAGGCCGTACAGCGGTTTTCCTGTTTTTGGATTGATTTGTGCCTGCATTTTTTGTCGGATCCCCGATTCATCCTCTTCTGAAGATTGAAACAAGGTGGCCATCGTGCCAACAAAAACTTCTCTCGCAGCGAAGCTCGTGATCAGGGCGATGCCTGTTTTCCAGTCGTAGCCGATGGGTTCAATCAAGGGTTCAAAAGCTTTGCCTAGATGTCCGGCATAACTGGCCTCTAACCGCAAATTGGATTTGATTTCGCTCTCGTGAGAGGGGTCGAGTTGGGCCAAGATTACACCTTCTGTTTCGGCTTTTTTCATGGCTTCGGTGGGACCAAAATTGGACAGGAACCACAGGATCATGGAGATGATGACAATGACTTTTCCGGCTTCTGACAAAAAGCTCAGGCATTTCAACCACGCCTGGTGCATGACAGTTTGTAGTCTGGGACGTTGGTAGGCCGGCAACTCCAGGATGAATTCGCTTTGTGTGGTATCGCGCTGAAACAATTGGAATATCAAGGCCAAAATAATCGCTACGACGATCCCTGCCATGTAGGCGGCGGTAATTACAAAGGTTTGTGCATGAAATGGTCCCCAGAAGTCGGCAAAGGGGATCGCTACACTCACCAAAAGTACATACACGGGCAATCTGGCGCTACAGCTCATTAGTGGAACCACGAGCATTGTTGCCAAACGTTCTTTTTTACTTTTGATGCTTCGCGTGGCCATGATACTTGGGATGGCACAAGCAAATCCGCCAATCATTGGAATAATGCTCCTGCCATTCAGGCCCAATTTCCGCATGATTCTATCGGTAATGAAAGATGCGCGAACCATATATCCAGAATCCTCGAGGATGCCGATGAGGAAAAAGAGGACAAAAATCTGAGGTACAAACACGACAACGCCTTCCAAGCCACCGATCAACCCCTGTGTGATGAAATTGGTGACCATCCCTGCGGGTAGCAATTGCTCAATGCCATTGGTGAGTTGTTGGAAGCCCATTTCTATCCATTCCATGGGTTTGGCCGCCAAGCTGAATACCCCTTGGAATAAAATCATCATGATCATGGCGAACAAAACGTAGCCAAGCCATTTGTGGGTGAAAAATTGATCCAGTTTTAAGGTGATGCTCTTCAGTCCAACCGGAAATTTTGTGGTTGTTCTGCCGATGACCTTTTCAATGTCGATATACCTTCGAAGGGTTTCTTCGCTGAGGCCTGGTAATTTACCTTGTTGCCAGTAGGTAGAAAGGCGCTCAGCCAATTGGGTGGGTTGTCCGATGAGTTTGGGTATAGCAAAGGATTGGAGCAATTCTAGAATTGGTGTGGTATTTTTCTCCCGACGCGGATTGAAAAACACGCAGCGAATTCCAAGTTCTTCTGACAATGCCTCGGCATCGATTTTAACTCCTCTGCGTTTGGCAGAATCGCTGAGTGTGAGCACACAAACGGCGGGTATCCCCAATTCTGCTACCTGTGAAAAAAGCAATAGGTTTCTTCTGAGGTTTGATGCGTCAATGACCAATAGAAGGCCCTCTGGCTTGGATTCGTCGTTGCCGATTAGGTGTTGAACCACCAATCGCTCATCCTCTGACTGGGTGAACAAGCTATAGATACCTGGCAAATCGACCAATTCAATTTTTTCGCCATTTAGCTGAAGGTTTCCGGTAGAAGCCTCAACGGTTGTTCCCGGTAAATTACTGGTTTTTTGGGTTAGGCCCGTTAAACGATTGAACAAGGTAGACTTCCCGCAATTGGGGTTGCCCACAAAGGCAATGCGTTTGGGTAAACTCATGCGATCAGTTTTCTATGGGTTTTACCTCAATCAAACAGGCTTCTTCTTTGCGCAAGCCCAATAAGTAGGTGTCGATGCGATAAGCGATGGTAGAACCTCCGGCGGATTCATACAGGCGGATAATTTCAGTGCCTGGAACGCAGCCCATCTCCGCGAGTTTTAGCGAAAATTGGCCTTCTTTGAGACCGGCAATTTTGGCTTTTTCTCCCTCTTTGAGAAGGTCCGCGGTGGCTTCCATGATATGCAAATTTAGAATGATTTTAAATAACAAACAAATGATTGTGAAGAATGCGTCAAATACTGCTCAATCCCAGTTGTTTGGGTTGCGAAAATCGCGGTCAAATTCCATTGAAACACTGATAAATGTCAGTCAAATCGAAAAGTGTGTGATTCCGATGGATGAATCGAGATTTCGCTAGGGTAGGTTGGATTGAAACAAGGTCCATGCAGCAATTGCCTGTTGTTCCAGCATGTATTTGCCATTCATTGCGAAGGCGCCAGCAGCAAGAAAATGTTGCATTAGTTGGGTTTCGGCTGGATTGTAAACCAAATCAATCAATCTGTGGGTTCCCTTGATTTCGATCCATGAGAGGTCGATGCAATCCTCAACGTTGGGCCACATACCTACGGGCGTGGTGTGAACGAATAGCGTGTTGGGTTCTATGTGCATTGAAACATTGGTTTCCATCCCTTGCTGTGAAAAGCACTGGTTTCGGTGCCAAACCACGTAAGGGATCTGCTGTTGCTCTAGGACGAATTTTACCGATTTTGCGCTGCCGCCGTTGCCAATAATAACGACATTGGAGCAGGGTTGTTGGGTCTGTTCACAGAGCCATTTCAAACTCCGATCAAAACCCGCTACATCTGTATTGTATCCATGCAATTCGATGCCTGTTGGTTCTGGTTTTGTCAGCACAGTATTCACGGCGCCCACGGCTTGGGCTTCTACCGAAATGCTCGATAATAGCGGAATGATAGCAACCTTATGGGGGACGGTGACATTGAAGCCAACCAATGGCGCTTCAGCCAATTGCTGGGCGGCCAAAAAGTCTTGGAGTTGTTCTATTTGTGGAATGTCAAATAGCTCATATCGGGCGTTGGTATGTCCGAAATCTTCAAAAAATCGTTGAAAGAGTTGTGGTGATTGAGAATGAGAAACCGGATGTCCAACCAATCCCAACCGAAAAGCGCTTTGATTCTTCACGAGATTTGGGTTGGTTGTGATGACGTTATTTGCTCAATTTCGCTTTAACAGCGTTATACAATATGGGTAGGAGCGACAGTCCGATAATTCCAAAAACCACCGTTTCAAAATGATCGTGAACCCAAGGGATAGATCCCAACAAATACCCCAATGTGGTGATGCTACTCACCCAAAGAACCGCACCGGCGATGCAATAAGTCAGGAATTTGCCATACGACATCGTACCTAGTCCTGCAGCGAAAGGAGCGAACGTACGCACAATGGGGACAAAGCGCGCCATGATCAGTGTGTATCCACCATGTTTCTCGTAAAACGCTTCGGTACGCTCGAGATATTCACGTTTTAGCAATTTCCATTTCAAGTCGAACACCTTTATGCCAATCTTGGAGCCAATGAAATAATTGGTATTGTCTCCCAATAAGGCAGCGACAATTAATAAGGGGATTAGGATGAAAATGTTCAATGGATGTCCGTCCATCGCCGCGATAGATCCTGCTGCGAACAACAAACTATCGCCCGGCAGCAGGGGCATGACCACCAAGCCCGTTTCAACAAAAACGATGGCAAACAAAATCAAATAGGTCAGGTTCTTGTATTCACCTACCAAATATTGGAGTTTATCGTCGAGGTGTAGCAGCCAATCTTTGGCAAAATCAATGATAGAAAGCAGCGTCATAATGGTACTGCAATTTTACAACACTGCCTTGATGGGATTGACATCTGATGCTGTATATTTGTGATAAATGCAAAAATATCCTCGATTTGTATCGCGCCTGTTGGGTTTTGTATTGGTCTTAAGCGTGACCAGTTTCGTTATATTATCTACCGGTTGTGGTAGTGCCAAACACGGTCGTGTAAAATCCAAGCATACCGGTTGTAACTGCGGTTTCTGATACTACTGGTTGAAATTTAACCGATTATCTTGTTGAATTTTTCCCAAAATCCCTCCGAATTCCGGTCGATTATGGGTTGGCTATGGCAGTAAATTGCCTCGAGATGCGTAATTTTGCGCAAAATTTTACAATGACTACACAATCTTCATACGTTCCTTACAAGGTAAAAGACATCTCATTGGCAGAATGGGGTAGAAAAGAAATCAAAATGGCGGAAGCCGAAATGCCTGGTTTGATGGCGTTGCGTGCCGAATACGGTGCTACTAAACCATTGGCTGGCGCTCGCATCGCTGGATGTTTGCACATGACCATCCAAACTGCTGTATTGATTGAAACATTGGTGGAGTTGGGTGCAGAAGTTACCTGGAGCTCTTGCAACATTTTCTCAACGCAAGATCACGCCGCTGCGGCAATTGCTGCTGCCGGTATTTCAGTATATGCTTGGAAAGGTCAGAACGAAGAAGAATTTGATTGGTGTATCGAACAAACCTTGCACTTTGGTGAAAGTCAGCAGCCTTTGAACATGATTTTGGACGATGGTGGTGATTTGACCAACATGGTTTTCGATAAATACCCTGCCTTGATCGCGGGTATCAAAGGATTGAGTGAAGAAACTACTACCGGTGTTCACCGTTTGTACGAGCGTATGGCGAAAGGCACTTTGCACATCCCTGCGATCAACGTAAACGACAGTGTTACCAAGAGCAAATTCGATAATAAATACGGTTGTAAAGAAAGTTTGGTAGATGCCATTCGCAGAGCAACCGATGTGATGATGGCTGGTAAAGTGGCTGTTGTTTGTGGATACGGCGACGTTGGAAAAGGTTCTGCCGATTCTTTGCGCGGTGCTGGTGCTCGTGTCATGGTAACTGAAATCGATCCGATTTGTGCATTGCAAGCGGCGATGGACGGCTACCAAGTGGTTCATATCGACAAAGCCATCCCTCAAGCGAATATCGTGGTAACTGCTACCGGTAACTGTAACATCGTTACGGCTAAGCATTTTGAATCAATGAAAGACAAAACCATCGTTTGTAACATCGGACACTTCGACAATGAAATCGATATGGCTTGGTTGAACAAGAACTATGGTGAAACCAAATACACCATCAAGCCACAGGTTGACGTTTACAACTTGAAAGGCAACGAGATCATCGTATTGGCTGAAGGTCGCTTGGTGAACTTGGGCTGTGCCATGGGCCACCCTAGCTTTGTGATGAGTAACAGCTTCACCAACCAAACGTTGGCGCAGTTGGAATTGTGGAACAACCACGCCAGCTACAAAAATGAGGTATATGTATTGCCAAAGCATTTGGATGAGAAAGTAGCGAAATTGCACTTGTCGCACATCGGTGCTGAGTTGACTGAGTTGACGCAAGAGCAGGCCGACTACATTGGCGTGAACGTCAACGGTCCATTCAAAAAGGATACTTACAGATATTGATATTTTCAGTTCATTGAATTCAAAAACGACCTACCATTGCTGGTAGGTCGTTTTTGTTTGGTACCGAAAGTACCGACGGTTGAGTTTGGCAATTGGCTGTGGCATTTCGAAAGGTGCACCAATAACAACTGTGTCGCCAATGCGGGATTGAATGTTTGACCAATCGGCTAATTCCTCGGAACTCATGGGCTTCATGGTTTTGGTGGGCGGCAATTCTACGAGTTCACTTCCTTGTGCCGCTTTGAATGCTGAGGCCAGAGCGGTTTCGTACGGCAAACCCCACAGTGAACCGGGAAATATTCGTTTCGATAGGGTGTCGTAATGTGCAATCATTTTACCATGGGGCATCGCATCAACCAAAGTAAATAATTGGTGTTTTCGATTGGTGTAAGTAGGACTGTGTTTTTGAATGCCTAGCAGCATGCTCAGGGCCAAAAACCAAGGAAGGATGCCGATAAGACTTTGTGATAGC
>JAHEMG010000022.1:9220-11032 GCA_024643755.1 Flavobacteriales bacterium
CCAGCCCATGGCGATGAGCAATTGATGAATCAGTTTTTGTCGACCCGCGGCCTTAAAGTACTGCGTCAAATCGAGCAGCAATAGGGTTGATAAGAAAGCCCAGGTGGCCAATCCGATTTCACTGTAGCCAATGAAAAAGACTTCCGAACCGCCTGCCAAAAAGAGTAGGAACATGATCCATCGGTGTGGGCTTTTGGCAGCAGCGGCCCATGTGAGCCAGGCCATGAGCGGTAAAACCAGGTTGAGACTTTGCATCACCCAGGAAATGGGCGCGCCCAACCATGTCAACAATTGACCGGGCCAAACAATCAATTCACATGCGAATCGGTCGTAGAACAACGACTGGTGGTTTAAAATGCGGTACAGGGTATACGTACTGTCGGTATGCAGCCATCGCTCCTGTCCCAAATGGAAAACAACAAACAGCCACAACGGCCAAATAATTCCTTCGGCATATTTGCCAAGCCACCGCGATTGGGTTGAAATGTCAGGGCTCAGCGTGTTGTTCATGGGCGATTAGTCTTCGGCCAAGGCAGCGTCGGGCTCCAAAACGGTTTTCACGATTTCGGGCTGATCGTCTTTTTCTACCACCAAGTTGTCGATGATGAATTCTTGTCGCTCCGGCGTGTTTTTCCCCATGTAATAATTGAGCAACTTTTCGATGTTCGATTCTTGGCTGAGGATAACGGGTTCGATGCGGATATCGGGACCGATAAATCCTGCGAATTCGTCGGGCGAAATCTCTCCAAGACCCTTGAATCGGGTGATTTCGGGTTTATGGCCCAACTTGGCGATGGCATTTCTGCGTTCTTCATCGGAGTAGCAGTAGATGGTTTCTTTTTTGTTTCTCACACGAAACAGCGGTGTTCCCAGGATGTAAAGATGTCCATTTCGCACCAAATCAGGGAAAAACTGCAAAAAGAAGGTCATGAGTAGTAGGCGGATGTGCATCCCATCCACGTCGGCATCGGTAGCAATTACTATGCGATTGTAGCGCAGATTTTCAAGTCCTTCCTCGATATCCAGCGCATGCTGTAGTAGGTTGAACTCTTCGTTTTCGTATACAATTTTCTTTTTCAGGCCATAGCAGTTTAGGGGTTTACCGCGCAAACTGAAGACGGCCTGAAGATTGGGATTGCGACTTTTGGTAATGGAACCGCTGGCGCTGTCTCCCTCGGTGATGAACAGGGTGGTTTCAAAACGCACATCGGATTTGGCATCGCTGAGGTGGGTTTTGCAATCGCGGAGTTTTTTGTTGTGCAGGTTGGCACGTTTGGCTCTCTCTTTGGCGAGTTTTTGCACGCCGGCCATGTCTTTTCTCTCGCGTTCGTTTTGAAGGATTTTCTTCAACAGGGCGTCGGCCACGGTGGGGTTTTTGTGGAGGTAGTCGTCGACATTTTTCTTCACAAAATCCAGCATGGCGGTTTTGATACTCGGTCCGTCGGGACCCATATCGGCGCTGCCCAATTTGGTTTTGGTTTGACTTTCGAATACGGGTTCCATGATGCGGATACTAATGGCCGCGGTGATGGATGCTCGGATATCGGTGGCGTCAAATTCCTTTTTGTAAAACTCACGAATGGTTTTTACAAATGCTTCGCGAAAGGCCGCTAGGTGTGTACCGCCTTGGGTGGTGTACTGACCGTTAACGAAGGAATAATATTCTTCACCGTAAGAATCGGTGTGTGTGAAAGCCAGTTCTACATCGTCGTTCTTGACATGAATAACAGGGTAGAGGGCGGCTTCGGCGGTTACTTTGTGTTCGAGCAGGTCTAGAAGTCCTCGGCGCGATGCATAGCTTTCGCCATTAAA
>JAHEMG010000132.1 GCA_024643755.1 Flavobacteriales bacterium
GTTGGCGAATGGCCTACCCGAAAGAGTGTGGCGTAGTGGTTCTTTATCCACACGATGGAGGCATCGTTGCGGGGATTGCTTGATTGGCCGCATCCCCCAAGGCAAATCGCCCCAAGCAAGAAGGCGGCAAACGCTGTAAATACATTGGGTTTTTTCATGCAGACTTCGAAAATAGTACAAATAATCGGGCAGGGTAGAAATTGGGTATTGTAGAAATGGAAAAATTGGTCAAATTTGTTGTGTTATGTTGCATCCGCTGTTCCGATTTCGATACTACATCCTGTTTGGCTTGTTTGCCATCTGGATGGCATTTTTCGATATGAATAATTTGTTCTATCGCTATAAAATCGCCCGGGAAATTGAGGCCTTGGAAGATAATATCGAAGAGCATAAAAAAGCCATCGCCCAGTTAGAGCAACAAAAACAGTATTTGTTTGGGAATGATCGCAATCTTCAGCGCTTCGCTCGGGAGAAATACCTGATGAAAAAAGACAATGAAGACGTGTTTGTGATTGTGGAGGAAGAGAAACCAGAGGACAAAGAAGAATAGTGTTCATAAAAGAATGAACAATGTGAATTTCTGTAACAGAAGATGCAATAAGTTTGTAAACAAGGAAAACCCTAAAAACGCCGATTAAATTATGAATTTCATAGCGCCATCCAGCGACCTCCTGCAGCACTTGTTAACCGTTAACGGTGCCATTATGTCGAAGCCCATTATTCCCATTTTGGAGAATTTTCTGTTCGACATCAGCAACAACCAGCTGCGGATTTACAGCACCGACCTAGAAACCAGCATGACCACCAGTATGCAGGTGGAGTGCAAGGAAAGTATGAAGGTAGCGGTGCCAAGTAAAATGGTGATCGATATTCTTCGTTCATTGCCTGATCAGCCGGTGACCTTTAACGTAGATCCCCAGTCGTTCGGTATTGAAGTGGTGAATAGCAACGGTCGTTACAAAATGGCCGGCCAAGATGGTGTGGATTTTCCTGCGATGCCAGAATCCAATGCCGATGGAAGCTTTACCATTGCTGCCAATGTGTTGTTGCGTTCGATTTCTAAAACCTTGTTTGCTGCTGGATCTGATGAGTTGCGCTTGAACCTTACGGGATTGTACGTTGAGATGAAGGGCAATTCGGTGAATTTTGTGGCTACAGATGCCAATAAATTGGTGCGATTGACCCGCAAAGACGTCAATACCGGCGTTGAGGATAGCATTTTGATCCCCAAGAAACCGTTGAATTTGTTGAAGACGGCGTTGCCCAATGATGAAACACCCGTGATTGTAGATTACAATCGCTCTAATGTGTATTTCACTTTTGGCGAAACCCGTTTGATTTGTCGTTTGCTCGATGAAAAATATCCCGATTACGCTGCGGTTATTCCACAGGAAAATCCCAATGTGATTACCATCTCTCGTATGGCGCTGTTGAGTTCAATCAATCGTATCAGCATCTTCGCCAGCAAAACTACTTACCAAGTGCGTTTCAAAGTGACTGGTAACGAGTTGACAATCAGTGCGGAAGATATTGAAATGGCCAACGAAGCACAGGAGCGTATCCCTTGCGAATTTGAAGGAAACGACATGGAAATTGGATTCAATGCCAAATTCTTGAAGGAAATGTTGAGTACCCTCGATGGCGATCAAGTGCAATTGCGTTTGTCGGCCCCCAACCGTGCAGGTTTGGTGATTCCCAATGAAAATGAGCGCGATGAGGATATTACCATGCTCATCATGCCCATGATGCTCAACAATTACTAAGCGAATACCGCACTTCCCACCCGTATTAGGGTAGATCCATGAGCGATGGCAATGTCGTAGTCAGAACTCATGCCTATCGATAATTCACAGAACCGCACGTCATCTGCGAAGTGTTTTGCTTTGATATCCTGAAACAGCGATTGCGCTAGGGCGAATTCTGTGTGAATGACTTCTTTATCGTCTGTGTTGCTGGCCATCGTCATCAGTCCGTGAAGGGCAATATTGGGGAGTTCCACTGATCCAAACTCGGTGAAAAAAGCATCCAGCTCATCCACCCCCAACCCAAATTTGGTCTCTTCTTGGGCGATATGCAATTGCAATAGACAAGGAATGATTCTGTTGTTTTTTGCGGCTTCTTTGTTGATTTCTTGTAACAGCTTGAAACTGTCAACCGAATGAATCATGGCAATGAATGGTGCGATGTATTTGACTTTGTTGGTCTGTAAATGTCCAATCA
>JAHEMG010000137.1 GCA_024643755.1 Flavobacteriales bacterium
GCATTTGGAGTCACGACAGCGCCAAGGAGATGGCGGACTATTATCGCTCAGTATTCCCTGATTTTGTGATGATTTCAGAAAATCCAATGGCGGTGGTATATGAGATCGCGGGCATACGATTTATGGGGTTGAACAATGGGATCGCGGCGGTGCCGTTCAATGAGAAGATTTCGTTTGTTTTAACGGTTGATACCCAGGATGAGATTGATCACTTTTGGGATTGTTTTTCCAAGGAGGGCGCGCCCGGACAGTGTGGTTGGATCAAGGATAAGTATGGAATTTCATGGCAGGTAGTGCCCAGTGTTTTGGGGAAGTTGATGACGAATCCTGAAACGGCGCAAAAGGCAGCGTATGCGTTTATGCAAATGTCGAAGTTCGACATCGCCCAGTTAGAGGCCGCTGTGGTGTAAAGCAATGAAGCGATGATCAGAAGGGGTGATTTGAACGATGTGGCTTTGCTACAAACCATTGGCAGAAAGACGTTCGACGATACGTTTGGCAATACATGCACGCTCGAGGATATGCGGGGTGTGTTGGAGCTGTATTTCAACACGGAGCAATGTGCACTTGAGTTGAGCGACCCACAGGACAATTTCTTTTTCTTTGAGGAGGAAGGTGTGGCGAAAGGGTATATGCGCATCAATGCAAAGCATGCGTGTCCGTTGGAGTCATTGTCAAACCAACGAAGCATTGAGTTGGTGCGATTGTATGTGTTGAAGGAATATCACGGGGCGGGCGTGGCCAACGAATTAATGAATTTCGCCATTGCTTTCGCTAGGGAACATGGATATGAGCGGATGTATTTATCGGTGTGGGAATATAATTTCCGGGCGCGCGGCTTTTATGAGAAGCACGGTTTTGTGAATTCGGGGGTGCAGAACGATTTTCCGTTGGGGAGCACGCCACAGACCGACTATTGGTTTGTGCGAGTGTTGGGGTAGGGCCAGTTTTTTTTCAGTTGAAATTTAACTGGTAATGGTATTGTCTTAAGCCGATTGGGTATTTAGTGGTATTGATTAATTCGAATTGGGCAGGTACAAAGCCGTTGTCAAAAAGCTGTGTGCCTGATTTGAGATATGTGGGAATTACGGATAAAATAATTTCGTCTATCAAGTTGTGCTGAATGAGTGATTTTGCAAGTTCGGCTCCGCCGTCACAATAAATGTTCTTGGTTGTATTGGACTTGAGATTTGAGACAAGCTCGGGTAAATTTCCTGTGTAGAATAATAGGTTTTCCGCAATTGATCGCTGCTCATTTCGTGTAATTACGTAGATTTTTTTATCAGGGTGATATGGAAAACCAAGGCCAATAACCACATCATATGTTTTTCGTCCAACAATAATTGCATCTACCCCTTCAATGAATGATTGATAACCATAATCTTCGCCTTCGATTTGATATTTTTGAAGAAAATCCAAATTGTCATTTTCGGATGCTATAAATCCATCGGCCGACATGGCAATGTATAATATTGTTTTACTCATTTGTTTGGATTGGGTAGTTTTTTTGATAAACAGTGATTCAAAGATAAAAATAGTAGGATTGGATGAGATGCTGATTAAATTTGATGGATGAATACCGAAAATACTGAACAGTTAAATAATAATGCTTCAGAAAATGAAGCAACTAAGCCAGCAGCTATGCCACCGGCTCCGAAGAAATGGAAGTTGATGTTTGTGAGTTGGTTGTTTGTTTATCCAGTGATCAATATCATGTTTGCGGTGGTGTTCCCGTTGGTGAAAGACTTTCCGCAATTGGGCAAAACATTGGTGTTTACGGTGATTTTGGTGCCGTTGATGGGCTATTTTATTCCCCTGTTGCACAAGCGATTTTGGGGTTGGATTGTGAAGTGATTGGGGTTGGGTTCGTGTGATGAAAGTTGAAATCTGGTCGGACATCATGTGTCCGTTTTGTTACATCGGAAAGCGAAATTTTGAATCGGCATTGAAGCAGTTTGCTCATGCGGAGGACTTGGTGATAGAATGGAAGAGCTTTCAGTTGGATCCTGCCATGGCAGAGGTGCCGGAATATCAGGATGATTTGTATCGGTATTTGGCCGATCGAAAGGGCTTTAGTTATGAGGAGTCCAAGGCGATGCACGACAATGTGGTTCAATATGCAAAAAGTGTGGGTTTGGAATACAATTTTGATCGGGCACTTGTGACAAATTCGATGAAAGGACATCGGATCATTCAAATGGCGAAGATGA
>JAHEMG010000146.1 GCA_024643755.1 Flavobacteriales bacterium
CCTCGCCCCGTTGGTTGAGGGCCAACACATAAGGGTATTGGATGATGTAGTAAAGGTCTTTGTCGAAATGGGTAGAATACCCCTTGTAATTGGGGTCGAACGCGCTATGTCCGAATCCCAGTCGGGGGCTTGACGCACCCAGTAGACTCCAAACGGTGGGTAGGATATCGCATTGCGACAGGGTTTTGCCCGTGGCGATTTTGATCATTGAATCTACTTGGGTTTGGAGATTGCCGCGGATATCGACACCCGGTGAATAGACCAGCAGCGGGATTTCATAATGTCCGCTCTGACTGTAGAAATACTCTTTGTCGGAATGACTGGTATGGTCCCCTGTTATCACAAAAATGGTGTTTTCGAACCAGGGTTTTGTGGCTGCGGTTTCAAAGAACTTTTTCAGGGCGATATCGGCGTAGGCGATGGTGTGTTGCACGGTGCCTTCATCGCCGGGAAGTTTGTTCAGGTAGGGCTGTGGAATGGTGTAGGGGTGGTGCGAAGAGAGGGTGAAAACAGAGGTGAAAAACGGTCGTTTGTTGTCGACCATCGTATCAATACACCCAATTACGTGCTGCAAATAGGGCTCATCGAATATGCCCCAGTTGCCATCAAAATCGCGGGGGTAGTCGCCGCTGGGATATTGGTCTATGCCATGGTACTGCTGCAAGCCGGTTTGTTTGAGGAACGACTGAAATCCCATGGTGCCGTTGTTGGATCCATGAAAAAAGGCTGTTTTGTAACCGTTAGCCAATGCGAAGGCGTTGTTGACTTTGTTGTTGGCGTAGGCGGAAGTCACATAAAACTCACTCATGAGGTTGGGCATCCCACAGAAAATGCTGGGCACCATTTCGATACTTTTGGTCCCATTGGCATAGCAATACGGAAAGTAGAGGGTTTTGGGATCCTTGGCCAGTTTGTCGAGGTAGGGCGTGAACGGCGTGCCATTGCCAAAGCCCGTATAATCACGTGCCAAGCTCTCCACGATGATGAAAACGATGTTGGGTTGTACCCATCCACCGCCTTGACTGCGCGACATTGGAAAAGCGGGCAGTGGCTTGGTGTTGAGATCTAGCCATTGGGAGGCGGCGTTGTTGGATAGGTTGTTGTTCTGGGCGATTTTTTCTGATTTGGTTTCAGTTTGTGGCCATTGAATGGGGAAGTCGAAGGTGGGCAATCCATTCCGCTGCCAAGTAGAAATCATTTGTAGCGGTGTGGAGGTAACCAGCGGGGCGATTTCGGGGGCTACGAAATTGGAAGCATCAATGGCTCTGAGGGGACGCAGTTGCCATCCACCGCGAAAGCCAAGTAGGCAACCTGCAGCGAATACCACGGTGAACAAGGTTGATTTTATTGGAAATTCAATAAAATGAATGTTTGGATATTGTCTTTTTGTGGGGGTATATCGAAAAATGAAGTAGGCCAAGATCAGCAGTCCGCCTATCAAAAACAGGTTGTCGATAATGTAGGGTGTGAGTTTATTGGCGTCATCGCCCAGGGTTTCGAACAGTTCATAGCCACTTCGTTTTGCAGTAACTTGGGAATAACCGGTATCGATGCCATTGAGGATCAATGCGGGGAATGCACCCATTACAAATAGCAGTTGGTTGATCCAAGGATATGCACTTCTGTATGCACCGCCAAACATCACCCAAATCCAGCAGGGGAGGAACAGTACGACCACTACGGGGAGGTCGAAATAGATACCCACCAAATGCGCCCAAATATATTCGTCAACGCCAATAGGCGGCAACCAGAAGGCATTGCCAACAAACCACGCCAATCGCGAGAAAGTAAGCAGCGCAAACGCCAGCAAGATTTGGTTTAGCACGTTAGCGCGCAGTGGCCAATTTAACTTTTTCATCGTTTAGGAATAATGTTATTTCACAACAACCTCATCCAAAAAGAGCCAAGCGGGTTTGCCGGCACCCAAATGGGAGGGAGGTAATTTCTTTAGGCATTTGGCGTTTATTCGGATGTATCGCGCGGAAACCAAAGCACCATTGGTATGCGGTCTGTTTACAAAATCAACCGTGTAATTGATCCTGTTTTTGGCCATGTTTCTGCCCCAGATTTCATCATACGGGTATTTGGTGTTGCCCAATAGCGTGCGCTTTTCCAAATAATTGCCCAATTCCTTGGGATAGCCCTTTAAATGCAGCGAATCATAAACCACCAAAATGGGTTT
>JAHEMG010000150.1 GCA_024643755.1 Flavobacteriales bacterium
CCAAATCAAAGTAACTCTCTGTGCTGCCTCGATCCGATTTCACCAAGGTACGCGCATTCCCCAACACGTCTTTGTCGTTTCCAACCACCGTAGGCACGTTGTTCTGATTTTCGAAAATCAACGATTTGAAGTCATTTTTCGATACATCTACCCACGTTGGATTGCCAAAATATTCGCCAGAACCGGCGGTTCCTCCCGACTTATAATCAGACCAACTGGCGTAGTAGTTCGACTCAACACCCCACTGCTCTCCCCCAGCGAAATACACATAGCAGGTGTTGTTATTCAGTTCTTTCATCTTGGTGGATGACCAAACATTGATCCCATACCCAAAATCATCGCCCCGAATGTCAAGAATATTACCCACCAAGGTCACTTCAGACTCATCTTCCATATACAACCCCATCCCAACATGTGTCGACAAACTGCTAGGTCTGCTATAAATGGTATTCTGTCTCACCTCTGATTTATACCCACTATTGTAGTTGATGACATAGAAATTGTCGGTATTGTTATAGCCCTCATTGCGTGCAATCAAATTGGAATTAAAGACCATATCGTGCAAAAACCAAAGGTAAATCACACTCAATCCACTCTTGGTCGATGTTGTTGTATTGAGCACCAACCGATTGCGGTTAATCTGCCAATCCCCATCATCGTACACACCCAAACACGTCATAAAATCGCCCGCTTTGTTGGAATCCAACACATTGTCCTCTACCCGATTCCAATCGTAAGCCGAATTGCCACAATCAGAGAAGTTCATCAGTCGACCGCCGCCGCCATTCGAACCAAATTGGCAGCCACGCAATACGTTTCCGGTCACTTCCAAATCCGTAATCGTTTGCAAATTCAATCCATAAGAACTACCCGACTTGTCCGCCAACAATCGATTCAATTCATTTTTCTTCAACAAGAAATACTGTCCTTTCGCGATTTCCATCCCCACCACATTGTTCAATGCAGCGATCCGCCTAAACGCGTTCCCCGACATCACAACGGGATAGGTTGATTTTCCAGATACTGCACCGCAGGCGATTCCCCAGAAGCGGCTGATAAAGTTACTCGTACTACTAGCTCCCGCGCCAGCATAGGGCAAATCGTGAAACACATTATTGGCAATTTGAATCGACGCATTGCTACAAGCACCATTGGTGATGCGAATGCCTGTCACCATTGTATCCACCGATGCAGATCCACCAACCGCACTTCTGCTGATATCGTTTCCAGACACTACCTCACCGTTCACATATTGCATCACAATGGCTGTGCGATAAAAATTGCTAATCACATTCCCAGAAATTGCGTTTTCCGTTCCCGTACCGGCATAAGTCGCTGACCCCTGCTGATCCACAATGGCATACAACGGTCCGGGACTGTTGGTTGCAGTAGTGGTAAGTGTACAATTTTTTATCGCATTGCGAACACCATTGTTTGATGAACTGATGGTCAACACATTGGTTTGAGACGTAGCAAAAGCCAAATAAGCGGCCGCTGGACTTGCTGAGCTACCCAAGTTCGAAAATGCCAGGGTACAACCGCTCAAAACATTATCATCGGCACCATTGGCCAACCGCACACAAAGTCCGGTGGTTGACGTACCGCTATGAATCACACTCAAGTTCTGAATCTCTACAAAATCAATCCCATTGAGATAAAGCACCTCGTAAGTGAGGGCGCCTGTTAACTTTTTCCCATTTCCATCGATACTTATTTTTTTGGTCGATGAGGTAGGATTACTGCTATTTTGCTTCAATTCCACAGCGGCTGTTACGGTGAGATCCGACATCACCTTGACCGCAACATTGCCAGAAACCCCATTTGAGGATAAGGCCGACGTAAAATCAGACCAGGTGGCGAAGTTGGTAGCAGAAGTCGTACCGCCTATGGTGTAATTTCCACTCAACTGTGCATGAACCAATGAGTTCAAAACCATGGCCAGTCCTAGAAACAAATATCTCATACCAACAAAAATAAGGACTTGTACTACAAATTTCTTGATCCCGCGCATCGCCCAATACCAAATTCAATAAAAAGTCGTTGGTTTGTACTTTTGAAACAGCCCATGCTATCGCCCAAAGACCGAACCGCCATCCCTGTTGATCAAATCGCATCGCTAGGGAAAGATGACAGCGTCTTTTTCATGGGATCTTGCTTCAGCGAGGAGATGCATTTGCGT
>JAHEMG010000032.1:0-5394 GCA_024643755.1 Flavobacteriales bacterium
TTGTGGAAACGGCGCATTCGAAAATTTTGATTTACAAAGAGAATATCGATCACATTATTGGGTTTGTGCACCACAGCGATTTGTTTCACAATCCGCAGCGGATACAGGATGTTTTGCGGTCGGTGTTGATAGTGAACGAGGGATTGCAGGCCCATGATATGTTGCGAAATTTCATTCAGGAGAAGCGCAGTTTGGCGATTGTTGTGGATGAGTTTGGTGGTACTGCGGGGATGGTGAGTGTGGAGGATGTCTTGGAGGAGATTGTGGGGGAGATTGAGGATGAGTTTGACGTGGAGGACAAGGTAGAGACGGTTTTGGGGGAGGGGCATTATGTGTTCAGTGCACGATTGGAAATTGATTATTTGAACGAGGAATACAATTTGAACATACCCGAGGGCGAATACAACACGTTGGGTGGATACATCATTTTTTGTTCAGAGCGTATACCCACGGTGGGAGAAATTATTCATCACGAACCTTTTGAATTTGTCATTAAGACATTGAAGGGTGCGCGATTGGAGGAAGTAGAATTGCGATTATTACCAAAGGAGGATTAACATGAAAAAGAAATTCTGTGGCTCTTTGTTGGCCATCTTACTCACAGCGAATGCTGTAAAAGCCCAAGACACCATTGGGGTTCCACTGTTGGAATCAGCGTCAGCGACGGTTCACGCACCGAAATGGGAAATAACGAGCAATGTTACATTGGCTTTGTCGCGCTTTTCAGGAAACGTAACAAGGAATTTGAATGATGACCCCTATTTATTGATGGTTCGCAAGCTAAATAACAACGGCCAATCGGCTTGGCGATATGGGTTGAATGGATTTCGCAGGAAATCTGAGGATGTTACAGGTGGATTTCAGGGTTCTACCACGCGCACGAGCGAAGAAAATTCAGTTTCTTTGGTGATAGGGCGGGAGTGGAGACACGATCTGGCCATGGGTTTTTATACGTATTGGGGTATAGATGCACGGGGATTGTTCCGACAGAACTTGGCTACTTCCGTGCAGTTTGATGGCTTTTCTGGGAGAACAGAAATTGTAACAGATGCCAAGGAATACGGAGGGAGTTTTGGCTGTATTGGGGGCATTGGTTACAAGTTTAACGACAGGATGATTGTGTATACTGAATCGTTGATTTACGGACAGTATTTGCGCACGGATCGACAGTTTTCGGTAAATGGTATAGCTACACCCTTGGAGCAGAAGAACACCATTTCTGTGTTGCCCATGGTACCGGTGGCCTTGTTTTTAAGCATACAATTTTGATCATGCGGAGTTTTTTGTTGTTCGCACTATTGTTGGTAGGCACAGCGGTTTTTGCCGAAGACACTATACCATCACAGAAGACCATCACTGTGGTGCCTCGGGGTTCGGTAACGAGCAATCAGCCATCATTGGCAAGTTTACAAAACAGTAGACAGGGCTATGTGGGTTTCAATACCTCTTATTTGTTGCAGCAGATTTTGCCTTTCAATGCCATTCCGATTCAGCAGAACATGTATGGCCTCACCTACAGGAAGTACAATACTGCCAATAACAGGGGTTATCGCGTATCGTTTGGCGCCAATTTATCTGAACTAGATGAGTTGCAGTGGTTTGCTTTTCGCATTGACCGCGACAGACGAAAGATCATCAATGATCGTTGGCGTTATTTTTACGGTCAGGGTGTGGGGTTGGAAGTGTTTCAGGATCCAGACAATATCAATTTCTTTTTTACAGAGACAGAGGTAAACGTACTTGGACAGTTGCATTGGGGTGCTGAATACAAAATCAATGCTGTAATGTCGCTGAGCTTGGAATGTCAAGCCATTTTAAAATTGGGCTCTAGCAGTTCGTTGGTATTGCGACCACCCACAGTCATTACTGCGCACTTTGCCTTGAATCAATAGGGGTAGGGAATAATCCACTCTGTTTTTGTTCTTGCGCCAATGACTCCGTAGCCGTTGGGAATATTGCTTTGTACGGGTCCGGGCAACTGGGTAATGGATTTTTGACTCCATAGGTGTTCAGCCCTTGAGTTGTAAAATTGATAGGTTGCCAAGGACATGTTTTCGAGGGTGATCTTGACAGCGATGGTTTTGCTGGTTTTGGAATTGTTGAACGGCAGCAGGTTATGAAATTTGAAAGTTGTGAGTACGCCGTTGAAGATATCATCAGAAAAGAGAATTTCTTGTTCGGTGTAATTGTTGAAGTTGTTTCTGAGGAAGGGTGTTTCGTTCCCATCAATTTGCATGGTTTTCCAGGTGGTTGAGCTATCGATGGGTCGTCCGTCTGCGGAAATCACATAATTTTTGATTTGTTGTTGGGCGGTGATGCGGTAATAGTTTTCATCGATGGCACTATCGCGGAACTGTACGGTAAATACTTGGGTAAGTCCGATACCCGCGATGGCTTGCGTGGCGGTATCTGTTTTGGTGAAAGATACGGCTGAGGGCATCACATCGGTAAGCAGAACAGTGTCGAGGGGAGCAGTCAATTGAAATTGAAATGTATCTCGGGGATTGAGGGGAAAATCGCTGAGTACATAGGTGCCATTGGCCAAAGATTGCGCGATACCACTTTTTTGGTTGGGTCGCGACAGGGTAATGGTGGCGTTGGTTTGTGGATTGAAGGGGTCTGAGATGCCCACAACGCGTGAATAGTGAACTACGTGGTGGCTATCTGTGGTGAGGATGCATTCGATCACCGGTCCGGCAGCCATTTGGTCGGTATTTGGTTCAATGATATCGCGGCTACAGGCCATCAAGCACGTGGCAACCAAGACAAAGATTACGTGGTTATACAACGGTTTGTGTGCGCTGTTAGCAGGGTTGGGGCGATATGTTTTGGGGAAAATCAAAAGGAAATTTGATAGTTCAGGTGCGGTAATACAGGCAATAATGAAAGTTGGGTTAATCTGCGTTCACCTTGATCGTTGTAGGCAAAGGTGATGAAAAAGGGGTTTTGTCGGTTATAGACGTTATAGATTCCGAGCGACCAAGTTTCTTGGAATTGTTTGTGTTTCACGACGTACTGAGCAGAAATATCGAGGCGATGGTTGTCGCGGGCTCTGGCATTGTTGCGGTCGCCATAGATAAACACTTCTGCGTAGGGGTCTTCAGCGGTGGGCGATTGATACACACCGATGGGCAGGGTATAGGCAAATCCTGAGTTGTAAGTCCAACTGCCACTGATCAACCAATGCTGAGAGGCACGATACATGCCTACTAGGTAGAAGTTGTGTCGACGGTCGTATCGTGATGGGAAGATTTTTCCGTGGTTTAGGTCGTTGAACTGTCGGTTGTTGTACATCAACGAGTAGCTAGCCCATCCGGTGAGTTTCCCGGTTCGTTTTTCTATCAGGCATTCGATTCCTTGGGCTTCGCCGGTGCCTTGGGTTACGGTTTTTTCCCAGTTGAGTGCGCTGGTGATGTAGGCCGCATTTTCGCGGTATTCAAGTAATTGGGTGAATTGTTTTTGGAAAAATTCCAAGCTCCATTGGTATTTGGGTTGTGTGAGGGTGGCACCGAGCGATAGTTGTTTGGCTTGGGCAGGTGCGTAGTTGGCGTTTGAGGGCACCCAAAGATCCGAGGGCAAACCCATCGTTAGGTTGGTGAGTTGGTGAAAGAACTGCACATTTTGCGACGCCGCTGCTTTGAGCCAGATTTTCGGGGTGACTCTATAGCGATAATTGAGGCGGGGTTCAGGGCGGATATAGAACTGTTGGTCTTCCAATCCGAAGTAGGAAACGCGGGATCCCAGGTCTAGGAAGCCCCATTTTGGGTGGTGTAATTCGAGGTTGGCAAAGGCAAAATACTCTGGGGTGATGACTTTTTTGTCGTTGTAGCGATAGGTTCTGGCCACAGAATCAAATTTGGTTACCAGGGTTCTATCGCCCGGAGTGAAGGTATGTTGAATAAAGCCCCCACCTACTTTTAGCCCCAAATATTTGGTCCATTGAACATCAAATTTGGCATCTATGTCGATGTCTTTGAGTCCGTTCGTGATATTGTAATTGGTATAATTGTCTTTGTTTTTGGCAGGATTGTTTTCGTTACGCAGTCGGTAGTAGTAGTCGTTGTGTTGGGTAAATGCGTAATTGGTGTAGTGTGTTTTGGCGGTAAATCGCACTCTTCGGTTGAAGAAATATTGCCATTTTAGACTACCGAGTTGGTTGCCCCATTGGTTGCCTTGTTCTCTTTTTTCGTAGAGGGTAACATCATTGGATTCACCGAAGGTTTTATCGATCAGAAAGGCACGATCTTGTCCGCCATAAAGGGTGAGCGACAGGGTGCTTTTTGCGCTAAAGCGGTGGTTGATTTTGGCATTTAGGTCCCAGAAATTGTAGCGATTGATGTTGTTGCTGTCTTTGAAGACGGCATTGGCAATGGTTTGGGTGAGCAGGTCGAAATTTGACCGTCTGAAGGCCAGGGCCATGGAGGTGCGTTTTTTCCAGAGGGGGCCTTGGATCAGGGCTTTGGAGGTAAGGGCGCCGATGGTGATGTTGCCTGACCAGTTGTTTTCGTTACCATCTACAGATTGCACGGCGATGACGCTACTGAGTCGCCCACCATATTCGGGAGAGAAGGTACCGCGGTTCATTTGGGCACTTTTGACGATATCGCCATTGAAGATACCGAAAACGCCGTACAGGTGATAGGCATTGAAGACGGGTACGTCATCGAGCATCACAAGGTTTTGGTCTGCGGCTCCGCCGCGCACATACATGCCCAGCATTCCTTCTGAGCCGCTTACCACGCCTGGATTTAGGCTTAGGGCCCGCATCACATCGCCTTCACCCAGCAGTGCGGGGATTTGTTGCAATCGGGCGGAGGAAATACAGAATTGATCTGACTGACCGTGAATTACGGCGAGGCGACTTTGGTTTTTATTGGCTTGTATGAGGGTTGTTTGGATGCGATCGACGGCGGGTTGGAGTTTGGCGGTGATAAAATAATCGCGGTGTGCGATGAGGGTATCGGTATAGAAATCGTATCCGGGGTAATAGATGGAGAGGAAGACGGTATCTTGTTTTTTGGGTGTGTTGGGCGGCAGGGCGATTTTGAACATGCCAAATTCATCGGTGTAGGTGAGGTATTGGTTGTTGTTGACTTGCACCACGGCTTTCATCAACCGTTCACCGGTGGGGGCTTGGACTACGCGACCGCAAAGAAAGTGGTGTTGGGCTGGGGTGTTGGGCGATGATTTTTTAAGGATGATGGTATTGCCCGAGAGTTGGTAATCGAGTCCATTTTGTTGCAGGTAATCGCGGAGGGCTTTGTCGGCCTTCACGTTTTGGTAATGGATGTTTTGGTATTTGGGGATGGGCAGCAGTTGGTTGTTGTAGGCGAAGGAGTATCCGGTTTGTTGTGTAAACAAATCGAGCACAGCCACAAACTGGTTGCCTTGGTA
>JAHEMG010000032.1:5494-10762 GCA_024643755.1 Flavobacteriales bacterium
ATTTCGGGTGGCAATAAGATTTTATAGAGGGGGTTTTGAGAGAAACCACCGGTTTTGTTGAGTTGTTGGGTTCCGGTAGTGACACCTTGAACGAGGGCTTCTTTGAGGCCCGATCCGGCTTCGGATTGGGTGGGTTTTAGGGGCAAAGTAACGCCTGGAATTTGGGCTGTTGGCAGGTTTAAATCGGCCATGGGGAGCTGTGACAAAGTGCCGCAGGCAGTTACAAACAGGGCGATGCCTGTTAGCAGGAAGGGGGTAGATTTCTGCATCATTCAAATATACAGTTCTTAGACAAAATCACTTCGCACCGTGGATACAAAGCATACGAACGGGGAGAATTTTCCGTTGAATTCGGAAAAGTTGCTGCATATTTGAAGTTCGAACTATTTACAACAGCGATGTACGAATTTCACGGCGACAAACGGAGGTATTTCGATATGACACACAAGGTGACTTGCGGACATATCATCCCCTTTTTACAATCGAATTGGGCTTTTCCGTCTGACATGAAAGTGTTGGAAATAGGTTGCGGTGAGGCGGGTGTTTTGAAGGCCTTTACCGATTTGGGCTATGCTTGTACTGGGATAGAATTGGAGGAGAGCAGGTTGGTTTTCGCCCGGGAGTTTATGTCGGCCGAGCTCGCCAACGGACAGGTGCAATTTTTAAACAAGGACATTTACGATGTGGTTCCCGAGGAGGATTTGGGTACCCGTTTCGATTTGATTATTTTGAAGGATGTGATAGAGCACATTCCGGACCAGGCGCGATTCATGCCCCAGTTGCATCGATTTTTGAAGCCGGGCGGACGGGTGTTTTTTGCTTTCCCACCTTGGCAGATGCCTTATGGCGGACACCAGCAGGTTTTGCCACAGAAATGGGCATCGAAGTTGCCGTACTATCATTTGCTTCCGGGGGGATTGTATCCTGCGGTTTTGAAGGCATTGGGCGTACAACCCAATGGGATTAAAACGATGGAGGAAATTCGCAGCACGGGGATCAGCATCGAGCGTTTTTTGGGCATATGTAAGCGGTCTGATTTTGGGATTTCGGGGAAGAAATTCTTTTTATTTAACCCCATCTACGAGTACAAATTTGGCATTAAACCCCGCGAGCAATGGGGTGTAATTGCGGCCTTGCCATGGGTGCGTAATTTTGTGACGATGGGGGTGTATTACCTCACTGAATCGCGAAAATAATCGACCAAAAGAGGTCCCTAAACCCTTGTGGGTGTATGGATTTGCGTACTTGCTGCGGTCAAATTTAGGAAAAGCAAGGTTTACCCCTTAAATTTGCTTAAAACTGCATTCATGAAACACTTGAAAATAACTTTGTTTGCCATCATCGCTATGGGCTCGGTAACAACGGCCAGTGCTCAAGCAAAGAAGAAGTTTAAGGGCAAGCCCATTGAGGCGGGTTTCACTTTGGGTGGCTCAAATTATTTCGGTGATTTGTCCAAATCTGTGGCCGTAAACGAAACACATTTGATGGGTGGATTGATTTGTCGGTTCCAGTACAACGATTTCCTCACTTTGCGTGGCAATGCCGTGTTTGGTCAGATCAGCGGAAACGATCAGAATTTCGCCAATGATATTGCGTTTACGCACAAAGACAACGCCGACAATCCGGTGGATATCACCCGCGGTCAGCGCAATTTGAATTTCCGCAGCAACATCGTGGAGTTCAGTGCCATTGGTGAGTGGAATTTGTTGGGGTATGAAGAATCAACCCGTACCCGTCCTTACACGCCATTTTTGTTTGCCGGTTTGGGTGTTTTCAAATTTAACCCTATGACGCAGTTTCACTATTTGGCTGGGGTTCGTGACGCAACGGGCGCTTTGGTTCACAACACACAGTTGGAACAGTTTGATGGACAGTGGATTGAGTTGCAGACTTTGAGTACTGAAGGACAGGAAACGACGAAGTTCAACGACAGAAAGCGATACAATTTGACGCAGGTATCCATTCCTTTGGGGGTTGGATTTAAGCAGCAGGTGGATGAATATTGGGCCTACGGCATTGAGTTTGGGGTGCGCAAGACGTTCACGGATTACTTGGATGATGTGAGTTTGGATTATGTAGATGACCAAATTGTGGGTGGTGCCAACGGCTATTTGGCGGCGGCATTGAAAGATCGCAGTTCAGAGTTAACGAATCCAGCTACGGGACTTCCCTATGAGCGTTTTTACATGGGCAATCCTCGCGGTTCGATGAAGGGCAGTGATTACTACATGTTCTTGAACTTCACCCTCACCCGTAAAATCATGGGTGGCAAAACTGTTTGTTTCCAGTTTTAATTTTGAGAAAACTCCACAGCGTTTTTTTGGCCATTGCGGTGGTTATTCTGCCGTCTACACTGGTTGCGCAAAAGTATTTTTCGGGTCGCAACGAGATGGGCTTTTCTGTGGGCATGAGTAACTACTACGGTGATTTTAGTCAAGGATTGAACACGGCACATTACAAGCCGGCGGCGGCCTTTTTTCAGAAATACAATTTCAGCAGTTACTTTGGGTTGAGAAACCAGGTATCGTACATGCAGATTGAGGGTACTTCGAACGATATCAAGGGTTTGGCGTATCAGAATATCAATTTTCAAACCAAGGTGATTGAGGCGGCCAGCATGGTGGAATTCAACTTTCACCCCTTTGGTACAAACATCAACGATGGCATTGCTACCCCCTACTTTTTGTTGGGGTTGAGTGGTTTTTGGTTTGATCCATATCGCTTAGACAAGGAAGAAGTGAATCTCCGCGATTTGCGCACCGAGCAACAGGCCAAACGCTATAGTAAGTTGCAACCCTCTATTCCCATTGGTTTTGGGGTGAAGACGATGGCTACGAACCGACAGCATGCGGGTGGTTGGATTGTTGGGTTTGAGGTGATCTTCCGGAAAACCTTTACCGATTACTTGGATGATACGTACAAATCGTACGGAGATTACAGGACCATCAAGGAGCAACAGGGTGCTGGGGCGGCAGATTGGGCGCAATCACAAGTGCTTACTGGTGGCAATCAAGTAGCCAAGGGCACGATGCGTGGCGATACCCACTTAAAAGATTGGTATTATTTTGCAGGTTTGACCCTCTCGTATAGGTTTACTCCGCAAGTTTGTCGGTAAATTTGCAGCGTTTTGACAGAGAAAATTTCGCAATATCAGATTGATCCACAGCGGATACCCCAACATGTTGCCATCATCATGGATGGAAACGGTCGGTGGGCGAAGCAAAAGGGTCACATGCGAATTTTTGGTCATCGCAATGGGGTGAAGGCGGTGAGGGCTGCGATTGAGGCGGGTGCGGAGTTGGGGGTGAAGTACTTAACGATGTATGCGTTTTCAACGGAGAATTGGACCCGTCCGCAACAGGAGGTCAACGCATTGATGGAGCTTTTGGTGAGTACCATTGAAGACGAGTTGCCTACCTTGATGAAGAATGGCATTCGGTTGGAGACCATAGGAAACATCGCCCAGTTGCCTGAAAAATGTCAGAAACAGTTAGAAAAAACGAAGACGAAAACAGCAGCGAATGATCGACTCACGTTGGTGTTGGCTTTGAGTTATAGCAGTCGTTGGGATATCATTGAAGCAGTGAAAAAGGTGGCCCAATCTGTGGAGCAGGGTAGTTTGAGGTCGGACGAAATCGATGAAACGGTATTGAATAAGGCTTTAAGCACGGCTAAATATCCGCATCCCGACTTATTGATCCGCAGCAGTGGAGAGCAGCGAATTAGCAATTTCTTGATGTGGGAGATTGCGTATAGTGAGTTATATTTCACGCCTGTTTTGTGGCCGGATTTCACCAAGGACGATTTTTATCGCGCGATCGTCGATTATCAGGGTAGAGAGCGCAGGTTTGGTAAAACTAGTGAGCAAATTGCATAAGAATTGAAAAGGTTTATCGTCATAGCATTGGCCGTTTGGCTCATGAAGGGTTTGTTGGCACAGGGCACAACGTCTGACAGTTTTTATCGCCAAGCCCCCATGGTCAATTATGACTTTGTGGAACCGGCTGAGTATACCATCAAAAATATTTTGGTGACTGAGGTCAACGGGAAACCGGTGTTGAAGTCGCAGGTGGTGTTTTATTCGGGGTTGTCGATCGGACAAAAAATCAAAGTACCAGGTCGGGACATTTCCAAGGCCGTAGAGAACTTGTGGAAGCAGGAGTATTTCAGCGACATTCAGGTGTATTTCCAACCAACGGATGACGGTCAGGTGGTGGTTCAGTTTCGGGTGCAGGAGCAGCCGCGTTTGAACGGACACAGGTTCCTAGGACTAACGAATTCGCAGTCAAAGACTTTGAAGGAAGAGGTGGGATTGAGCAAGGGGATGTACATCACCCCGAACTTGATCAACATCAGCAAGGAGAAGGTGGTGAAATACTATCAAGCCAAGGGATTTTACAACGTGTCGGTGGAGGTGAAGCGATTGAAGGCCACCAAGCGCAATGTGAAAGACAGTGTGATTGATATGCCGGGTTACGAGAACTTCGATTTTGTGATCAACAAAGGGGCGAAGGTGAAGGTTCAGAAGTTTGTGTTTTATGGGAACAACGACCTGTCTGATGAGGACTTGCGTGCGAGCATCAAAAAGATCAAGGGCAAGGAGAAGAAGTGGCAGTTTTGGACGAAGTCGAAATACATTGAATCTGAATTTGATGCGGAGCGTCAGAATATCGTTGACAAGTATTTGAGCAAGGGGTATCGCGATGCGCGGATTCTGAACGACAGTGTAGTGTTGATTTCAGACAATCGCATTGAGGTACATATTCGTTTGTTTGAGGGACATCAGTATCGCTACAGAAACATTACGTGGAAGGGCAATTTGAAGTTCCGCAACGGAACCTTGGATACCATTTTGGGATTCAAGCGGGGCGATTTGTTCAATCAATCTTTGTTGCGCGAGCGTTTGTTTGAGAATCCCGGTGGGTTTGATGTTCAGACGTTGTACATGGACGATGGGTACTTGTTTTTCAACATGATGCCTGTGGAAGTGGGCGTTGTAAATGACAGTATTGATTTGGAGATTCGCATCAGCGAGGGTACGCGGGCGACGATTGGCAGTGTTCGTTGGACGGGCAATACCAAGACATCAGACCGGGTGATTCAGCGAGAGATTCGTACCAAGCCGGGAGATGTTTTTTCTAAGAGCGATATTCAGCGTACCATGCGCGATTTGGGCGCATTGGGATTGTTTGATCCTGAGCATTTGGGTGTAAATCCGAAGCCCAATCCCGAGGATGGCACAGTAGATATTGATTACACTGTGGCTGA
>JAHEMG010000003.1:0-5802 GCA_024643755.1 Flavobacteriales bacterium
TGTTGGTGCGACTCGAAAAGTTGGTATTCCAAACGCGTTCCAAAAGAGATGATTTCTTGTCGGAACGTATGCGTATCAATCAATTGTCGCCAATCTAGCCAAGCTTCAGTATCCCAATGTTTTGTTTTCTTGAAAACCTGCGTGCCATATTCTACGGGGCGTTTGAAGGCCAGGTCGTAGTTGATCATGGGCTCTGGCAGGTTGTGTTGGGTTTGGGAAATCAAATTCCCAGCGATTAGGGTGCCTTTTTTGGTTTGCAGTTTGATTTGCATGATGGGACTGAATCTGAGTTTGGATTCATATCCCCCAAAATCATACTTAACCAGACCGCCCAAGGAGAGTTGAATGGTTTCAGTTTGATCATCAGATTTCCCCAAGGTAAATGTATTAAATCCCCACAATTGATTGCCAAAAAAGGTTTCGCCTGGATTGATGCGCTGAAGATATTCGTTGTCTTTGTTGTAATGAAGAAAGCCCCAATGTGGTTTCATACGAAGCGGTGACATGCCTCGTGCTGATTCTTCAAATTCCTCTTCGTCCTTTGCGATGAAATAATCATTCACCGCGCTATCGAATTGTTTGGCATTGGCAGAGTCTAGTCCTTGATCCATGCCTTCAAGGTACTGAGGTTTCTTTTTGCCAAAAGAATAGTAGCGCTTTGGTGTAAGGCTAAAAATATCGTTGTTAATCTGAGCGGTAACCGTAGGTGCAACAAAGAAGGCGAAAAGACCCAATATTGCCAGAGGAATAGACTTTGATGTTGGGCAGGGGAAATTCATGTTGCAATTAACTCAATAGCCACGAATTTTTCGAAACTCTCTTCTTGCATCAACCAAATACACCGAACTTCCATATTTTTCAATGAGTGTTTCAAAGGCCAATTTGGCTTTTTCTTGATCGTTGAGTTGATAGGCATACAACATTCCCAATTGATATAGTGCATTATCGGCCAGGATATCGAAATGAAAGGCGAGCGATAAGGTTTCTAACAGGGCTGCAGCTTGCGCGTATTGTCCTTGGTCTTTTCGAATGCGTGCTTTCACAAATAGCACTTCATCGGAAAGTGCATGACCTGGGTAATTGGTTACGATACTGTCAAGATACGCCCATGATTTTGGGTACTGATGTTGTTTTTCATACAATAGCGCTTGTCCATACCATTTCAATGCTTGATAATTACTATCAATTCCTAGGTTGTCGATGATCACCAAGGCCAACTCCATGGCATCGTTACTAATGAGTTGTGTTGTGGCGCTTTTGAGCACGTCTAATTGCATGCTGGCCCAATCGAAGTCGCCGCGATAAAAACTCAGTTCGGCACGTTTGAACTTGGCAAATTGGCCCATTTCTTCTTCTTTGAAATCCTTTTCAACTTGTGCATAGAGTAGCTCTGATGTCCACACATCACCGGCAGCAACCAACACATCGCCGAGTGCCATCTTCACTTTAGCCAAGGAGTTTTTTTTCAAATAACTGCCCTCATTGAGGTAATTTCTGAGGAGTTTTTCCGCTTCGGTATAGCCGCTATTTTCTGGGGAGGAGGTGCGAAAAAGACTATCGAATCGCACCAACAGTTGTGACAATTTCAAGGCATTGTTGAGGGTGGCTTCCTGAGGTCCATAAGCCAATTCAAATTCGCGCATGCGGTTTCTCAATGCGATAATTGTGTTCACATCGGGATTGGCGAGGATGGTTTTTTCGTAGGTTACATCGATCAGGGCTGACTGACAGGCGGGCAGGTCAAAACAACTTTCTTTTAGGTTGATGCAATATTCGAAACACTGAATGGCAATGTTGAATTGTTTGTTAGACTGGCATAATTGTCCCAATTCAAAAACACGCGTTCCATTTTCTTTGAGTCGTTTATCGAGCGATCGCGTATAGAGAAAGGCACTGCTCCAATTTTCTTGCTTGAGGAATGTCCATTTAAGTCCTTCAGAAAGGGCGGTAATTTCAGGGTATTCTTGGATTTTTTTCAGCAACAATCGCTGCATGATGACGTAATCTAGGCTATCAGTTACATGGCTTTCAAAAACGGGTTTCACGGTTTCAAAGGGCAACCCGGCCAGCATCATATTGGTATATTTCTCTAGGCCTTTTTCGCGGTTGCCGGTTTCCATGTATAGCAAGGCGAGTTCGTTGGAGATTTCGGGTACATCGCCCAATACTTCTTCGGCCGCTACCAGTACAGCGATGGCTTGATCTTTTAGCCCATGATATTCAAATCGGTTAGCAGCAAATACATGCATATTGCCCATTTGTGCCCAGGCGTTGGGTTTGAGTTGGTCGATGATGAGATTGAGGAGTTCGCCAGCACGGTCATTGTGTTTGGCTTTTTCCGGACCATCGGGAAAGGTGGTATTGACCCAACATTCATCAATGACCCATGGAAGGGGCTGGGGTGATTTTTTAATTTTCTTTTTGATCCATTTGATCGCTTTGTCTTGTTCGCCAAGTTTCACCAAACATTGGAGATAGCGTTGTTGGGTATTTTCATCGCTCGGGTAGACATCAACAAGGTCTTCAAAAAGCAAGGTGGCTTTGGCAAATTCATTTTTTTCGAAGAGCAAATGAGCCAATGCATAGTTGGGGTCGTTGTTGTCTGCGGGAAGGGGTTGTGCAATCAACGTTGAACTACCAAACCACAACAGGAATCCAATCACCCAGGGTTTCAATGATAATTGAAACAGTGTTGCGATGTGGTGCGTGGATGTGGTGGGGCGAAAGTTCATGGATTAACCGAGGGGTTGTTGAAAGTAATCGCTGGGCTCAATTTGCTGTTCAACCATTCTGCGATATTGTCCGCCCTCCAGTTGCATCAAAGTTTCATGATTTCCTTGTTCTACAATTTCGCCTTGTTTGATTAGGGCGATAACATGGGCATGTCTGATGGTGCTCAAACGGTGGGCGATGACGATAGAGGTTCTATTATGCATCAAGTTTTGCAGGGCTTTTTGCACTTCCAATTCGCTATCTGAATCGAGGGCGCTGGTGGCTTCGTCGAGAATCAATATTTTTGGATTGCGCAGCATGGCGCGGGCAATGGCGATGCGTTGTTTTTGTCCGCCCGACAGTCGCATACCCCTATCGCCTACTTTGGTTTGATATTTTTCGGGGAATCCTTCTATGAATTCGGCGGCATTGGCACTTTTTGCGGCGGCTTCAATTTCGGCACTGCTTGCATCGGGTTTTCCGTATCGAATGTTGTCGTAAATACTACCGCCAAACAGAAGTACTTCCTGTGGCACAAGGGCAAACCCTTGTCGGTAAGTGGCCATGTCGAATGATTGGATGTCTTGATCAGACAGGGTGATTTGACCGGCGGTGGGTTGGTAGAATTGGTATAAAAGACTTGCCAATGTTGATTTTCCTGAGCCGGAAGGTCCTACCAATGCCAGTACTTCCCCTGGCTTAATGGTGAGGTTGAGGTTTTTGAAAACAGGGAAATCGGGCCGGGAGGGGTATGAAAATGAAAGGTTATTGAGTGCGATGGCGCCTGTCCAATTGGGCAGTGGTTTAGACTGGTTGGGTATGTGGGTGATTTCGGTGGGCGTATCGATGAGTTCTAGCACGCGTTCAATGGATCCCAGTGTTTTTTGAATTTGTACAAACTGTTCGGCCATGCCGCCGATACTGCTACCCACGAATGCGGTGAGCATCATAAAGTTGAAGAGTTCACCAACGCCCATTTCGCCGGCTTGAACGAGGCCCAAACCTTGATAGATGAGCCAAACAATCGCCCCGAACATACAAATGATGATGAAGGAGCTAAAGGCACCGCGCCAGTAACCGCGGAGAATGGAATCTTTTTTCAGTTGCCAGGCACTTTCTTCGTATCGCGCGCTTTCGAAGGCTTCGTTGGTAAATGATTTTACGGATACAATGCCAGAGAGGGATTCTTCAACGATCACGTTATTGGCAGCGGTGGTATCTTGTAGTTCTTTGGACTTTTTTCTCAGGAATCGTCCAAAAACCAGTGCAACAATGATGATTGCGGGAAGGGTGGCGAGCATTAAAATCGCCAATTTGGTGGAGGTAATGAACAGGACAACTACCCCACCGATGAGGACCAAAATTTGCCTGAGAAACATCGCCAAGTTGGTGGTAAATGCATCTTGAATTTGAGCGATATCGGCAGAAAAACGACTGAGTAATTCACCTACGCGGTGTTGGGTATGAAAAGTCATACTTTGGGCAATCACACTTTTGAAAAGGTCTGAGCGGAGTCCGTAGGTCATGTCCTCAGTTACCCGCACATAAATAGCGATTCTACCGAAACTAAATACGGCTTGGATGATGAACAGGTAGACGAAATAGACAGCTACTTTTTCAAGGGCTTGGGTGTTGGGAGCTTTTGAAATTCCGTTGTTACCATAGACAAAGGCACCATCCATGAGTTCTCCAAGTAATTTGGGAAACATAAGGGAAGCGCCGGCAGAAATGGCCAAAAACAAAGTGCCTAACAAAAACCATCCACGGTTTTTGGCAGACATATATCGGAACAAGCGCATGGAGTTTTTGAATGCTTGTATCGAAATTTTGGCTTTGGGTATGTCGCGATCTTGGTTGTGTGGTCCTGCCATTTTACAAAGTTCTGCGTTTTTTGCCAATTTGGTGGGTGTGAAACGATAATTGGGTGTTTTCGTTGGATGGTTGCCAAAAAAATGGGTCCAAGGTTCGTAAAACAAGCGGTTGCGGATTGGTTAGACTTTGCATTTCCGCGGTCTTGTGTGTGTTGTGGTGATTTGTTGTTGCCTTCTGAGATGGAATTGTGTTGGGTTTGTTATGCAAAGCTGCCATTTTCTGTACATGGGTATGGGATCCAAAACCCAGTTGCGAAATCCCTGTGGGGACGGGTGCCGGTGATGGGGGGATATTATTTGTTGAATTATCAGTCTAGGACAATGACTTCCAATGTGTTGAAGTCCTTAAAATATGACGGAGGGCTGATAATGGCGAAAAGAATGGGCGAGTTGATGGGAGAAGAGTTGTTGTTAGACCCAATGTATTCGCGCTGCGATGCGTTGATTCCTGTACCTATGCATCCCAAGAAGGAGTTGAAACGGGGGTATAATCCAGCGTTGGTGATTGCGCAGGGACTATCGGAAAGTTTGGGAATTCCTGTGATTGAAAGGGTGCTGGTGAAGCAGAACACTACGGTTTCGCAGACAAAGAAGAATCGCTTGGAAAGGTGGTATCAAACCCAGCATGTATTTGGATTGAACGGCCTGCTGACGGGTGTTGGACACGTGGCTTTGGTAGACGATGTATTTACTACGGGAGCAACGGCAGAGCGCTGTTTGCGGTCATTGTATGCAGGGGGATTAGAAAAGGCCTCTGTGATCAGTTTGGCGTTCACCGTGTGAGTGGTTTTGATTGGTCGTGAAATTGTGTAAATTTGTTTAAAATAACAGAAATGAAGAAAATATTACTGCTTTTGGGTGTTGTGATGCTTGGTCAAGCGAAAGCGCAAGTAACATCCTCACAAATCGGGCCTATTTTGGTCCCAAAGTATGCGGGTGCTACCAAATCATCTACAGGGGATACAACCCGAACCCCGATTATCTTCAGGGTGAGAATTAACGGATTGAAGCCCAACGAGAAGTACAAGTACATTACCAAGGGTTCAGATACCACAGATTTAAAGACACGTTCATTGTCAACGGCTGGTGCGGGTAACATGATTACCTATAACACCAACGGTACGTTCAAGTACATTTCAAGTCAATCTTTGAGTACTGCGGGCAAGAACGATACATTCGAGACCAACATGATGGGAGAGTACGAGGGTTGGTTTGGTTT
>JAHEMG010000003.1:5902-54813 GCA_024643755.1 Flavobacteriales bacterium
GCGATTTCTGATACTACTGTGATTACCATTAACGATGACAATGCGGCTGAAGGACCAGAAACGATTGTATTGGGTATTGACCAGGCAAACAATTGTGTGATTGGAACTGAAAAAGCCCATACTGTAACTGTTGCAGACAATGATATTGCGAATGTTATCGTTCCAAATACATTGGTGGTTGTAAAAGAGAATGCAGGTAAAATTGGTGTTGTCTTGAAAATGGATAAGCCTGTATCAACAGCATCTAAAATGATGTTGTTTGTTAAGAGCAAGGGCGACAGTACTTACATTCCTTCTGAGTTCCAATTGGGCAAATCAGGCAATGATTCAACCTTTAATTTGGGATCAAGTACCAAAGCGGATTCAATCATGATCTACGCGAAGGTGAATGACGAGTTCAATATTGACCAAAACGATACGGTAACGTTGGTTTTGCGTCAAGTAACTGGAAATGCTTACTTGAAAGATACCATCATTACGTTGGTTATGACAGACAACGACGGTCCTGCGACGGTAGAATTCATTGATAGTAAATTGACCATCACTGAGAACATTGGCAATTTGGCGGTAAAAATTCGTGTTGCTTCGCGTTCAGATGCAGATGCGGACTTTACATTGCGTTGCTACACTGCGTTGAGTACTGCTACAGAAGGGGTTGATTTTAAATTTAATCCTACTTCTAAAATCATCAACATCACTTCTGGCACTCCAGATACCATTGTGGTAAATGTGCCTTTTTACGATGATAAGAATTTTGAATTGACCAAGAAGATCTACTTTGGATTGGGTAATTTGTCGAATTCGAAAATCACCAAAGGCAAGGATACATTAATTGTAACCTTGTTGAATGATGACTTGCCAATTTATAAAATTGGAACCATCAACAAGCAAACGAATGCCAATAAAACAGCAGACAGTTTGAATGTACGTTGCCGCGTATATGGTACTGTACATGGTGTAAACATGCGTGCTGCTGGCTTGGGCTTCACCATCATGGATGGCACAGGCGGTATGGGTGTGTTTAGCAATCCCAAGACTTTCGGTTACACAGTAACTGAGGGAGATAGTATCATGTTGCAAGGTTCAGTGAGTCAGTTCCAAGGAACGGTTCAGATGGACAAATTGGATACAATCATCAAAATTGCTACTGGTCAGCCGTTGAAGAAGGCGAAAGTGGTAAGTGGTGTTGATGAAACTACCGAGTCTGTATTGGTTCAAATGCGTCGCGTTAAAATGGTGGATCCTACCGAGTGGCCATCTTCTGCGTTGGCTGCCAATGGATTTAAGTATGTGCGTGTGATGAATACTTCGGGTCGTGTTGACACGTTGAATATCGACGCGGAAACCGATGTAGATGGTTCTACTGCTCCTGTGGGCTATTTCGATGTAACAGGTATTGGTGCACAGTTCGATAACAGCTCACCATACATCACGCGTTATGTATTGTCGCCCCGTTCTATCAACGATTTCAAGGCGTCTACTTTGCCAACGGTAAATTTTGCTAAAAATAAAGATTCAATTTTTGAGCCAGCAGATTCATTCAGAATGGACTTCTCTGTAATTCCTGCGGATGAGAATTTCTCATTTGACGTAGTGGTTGCTGGCGGTACTGCAGTTTCTCCTACTGATTATGATTTTGCAACACGTAAGATCAACGTAGTGAAGAACGTAAGTAGTTTCTTTATTCGGGCCAACATCACTGATGATGGAGATCCTGATGGCGATAAATTGTTGATTTTTGCCATTCGCAATGCTCAAGGTCCATGCTTTATTGGCAAAGACTCTTTGTTGACCTTGAAAATCAAAGACAACGAAGCGAGTGTGGTGAAGAAATTTGCAGCCGGTTCTATCAAGATGTATCCAAACCCCAGTGTTGGTACTTTCAACATTGAAAGCGTTGAGAGTATGAAGTCGGTGAAGGTTTACACCATGAGTGGTCAGTTGGTTCGTGAGGAGAAAATAACCGACATGATGAAGTCAAATGCATTGACATTGGATTTGCATGTTGTAGCTGGTATGTACCGTGTGCAGATCATTACAGCCTCTGGCGAGATGTATAGTGATTTCTTGAGTGTTCAATAATTAGAATTGCATTCATAAATAAAAAAGGGGGCATTGCCCCCTTTTTTATTTCGGTTGTTTTGATTTCGTTAATTTCGCCTTGATTTGAAAGCAGTATTAAAATTTTTGGGTTACGCAGGGAACCACAAACGGTTGATTTTTCTGAATTTTTTATTCAACCTGTTGTATGTGATTTTTCAATTGGTCACTTTGATGATGATCATGCCTGTGCTACGTTTCTTGTTTTCTAAAGATGGCGGTAGTGCACAATCATTGGCGAGCAAGAATTATGGGGTAGGACAATGGTTCAATGAGCAATACCAGGGGTTTATATCTTGGTTTGGTGCGTTGGCGAAAGGAGAGCCATTCACGGCGTTGGCGTATTTATGCGTAGCCTTGGTTTGCGTAACTGTAATGAAGAATGGTTTCCGGTTTTTGGCCATGAATTTTATGGTGCTAATTCGAAATCGGAGTATTCAAGAGATTCGTCAGGGCGTGTATCAGAAGTGTTTGGATTTGCCTATTGCGTATTTTAATAATGAACGAAAAGGCGATTTGATGTCGCGTATGAGCAATGACATCAAAGAAATTGAGTTTGCTTTGATGGTTTCGTTGGAAGCCCTCTATTTTCAGCCATTGAACATTTTAATTTTCTTGGTGGCTTTGGTTGTGTTATCGGCCAAATTGACCTTATATATCCTTTTCTTCCTACCAATAACGGCGTTAATTATTGGATTAATTGGTCGTTCATTACGAAAAAGAAGTGCCAGGAATCAGGCTTTATTGGGTAAGGTCATGAGCGCTTATGAGGAGACCTTGGGTGGAATTAGAATCATCAAGGCCTTCAATGCGTCATCATTTTTTGCCAAAAAATACAATGAGCAGGATGAGGCATATACCAAGAATAACATTGGGGTTCAGCGCAGGTATGATTTATCTTCTCCAGTGAGTGAAACCATTGGTATTGCAGTGAGTGCGTTGTTGCTTTGGTTGGGAGGTAGTATGGTGTTTCGGTATGAGCTTGACCCAGAATTTTTCTTGACGTATTTCGCCATTTTTTCGCAATTAATTCCGCCTTTCAAAGCGTTCTCAAATGCCTTGTACGCTGCGCAAAAAGGTATGGCTAGCTTGGAGCGTATTCAAGAGTTGGTATCAGCACCAATTACGGTGGAAGATCCCATTTCTCCGGTGGTTCCTGTGTTTGCAGAATCTCTGACTTTGAACAAAGTAGGATTTTCTTATTTGGATGGCAGTCAAGTTATTCATGGGTTCGATTTACACATAAAGAAAGGACAAACGATTGCGTTGGTGGGCCCATCAGGCGCAGGAAAGACGACGTTGACTGATTTGGTAGCGCGTTTTTATGATGTGAGTGAAGGTAGTATTTGTATTGATGGGGTTGATATTCGGAAATTCGAGCAAGAGGCTTTGCGAAAGTTGATAGGCATTGTCAACCAAGAGAGCATTTTATTCAACGAATCTGTGCGAAATAACATTGCATTGGGTAGACCGGAGTTATCGCTAGAGGAAGTAATTGCTGCAGCGAAAGCGGCCAATGCCCACGAATTCATCACGGAGATGGAGCATGGTTACGACACGGAGATTGGGGAAAGGGGCGGAAAGTTGAGTGGTGGACAAAAACAACGTTTGGCTATTGCCCGAGCACTGTTGAAAGATCCTGAAATATTGATTTTAGACGAAGCTACTTCTGCATTGGATAGTAAGAGCGAGAAGGCCGTTCAGCAAGCGCTAGAGCTATTGATGAAGCATCGTACAAGTATTATTATCGCCCATCGCTTATCGACCGTTGTACACGCCGATTTGATTGTGGTGATGGATAAGGGTTGTTTGGTGGAATCGGGTACTCATAACGAACTGTTAGAGAAGAAAGGGATGTATTACAACCTCATTCAACTCCAACAGTTGTTATCCAATTAACTTATTCTGACTTTTCGTCAGTAGTTGCTTCTGGTGTTTCTGTATTTTCAGTATCGGCTGCAACCTCAGGTGCGCTTTCTACTGTTGCTTGTTGCTCTTCGATATTCTCCGCGGCAGGTGTTTCTATTGCTGATTCAGTGGCAACGACGGGCTCTTCGATGGGATCGTGGGGTCTGCGGCCGATTAAGTCCTCAAGATCTGCTTTGAACAGAATTTCTTTTTCCAGCAATGCTTTTGCCACTTTTTCCAATTCAGCCTTCTTTTCTGTGAGAAGCGATTTGGTGATGTCATAAGCTTTCTGAATCAATGCGCGAACTTCCTCATCGATGAGTTCTGCGGTTTTTTCAGAATAAGGCCTTTGATAGCCATATTCACCTTGAGGATCGTGAAAACTCACATGGCCAACTTTGTCGTTCATACCATAAATGGTAATCATGCTGTAGGCCAGTTTGGTGATTCTCTCAAGATCATTTTGGGCACCCGTAGAAATTTTACCAAAGAATATGTCTTCTGCAATTCTGCCTCCCAATGTCATGCACATACTGTCCATGAGCTGCTCTGTGCGATACAAATATTGTTCTTTTGGCAAGTATTGCGCGTAACCCAAGGCGGCTACACCCCGTGGGACAATAGACACCTTCAGCAAAGGATCTGCATGGGGCAAATACCAACCGGCGATGGCATGACCAGCTTCGTGATAGGCTACGATAGATTTTTCTTCGGGACTGATGATTTTGTTTTTCTTTTCCAAACCGCCAATCACGCGATCGATGGCATCTTGAAAATCTTGCATGTCAACGGCTTCTTTGTTGTGACGGGCGGCAATCAGTGCGGCTTCGTTACAAACGTTGGCAATTTCAGCACCTGCGAATCCTGGTGTTTGTGCGGCTAGTTTGTGCGCATCTACATCGGTTGACAATTTTGTCAGTGGCAAGAGGTGTACTTTGAAAATTTCTTCACGACCTTGAAGATCGGGGCGATCTACCGTGATCTGTCTATCGAAGCGACCTGGTCGCATCAATGCACTATCCAAGATGTCTGGGCGGTTGGTTGCAGCCATGATGATTACACCGCTGTCTGTACCAAAGCCATCCATTTCTGCAAGCAGTTGATTCAATGTGTTTTCGCGCTCATCGTTGGAACCTTGCATGAGGTTTTTTCCACGTGCACGTCCGATGGCATCAATTTCATCAATGAAGATAATACAGGGGGCTTTTTCTTTCGCTTGTTTGAATAGGTCTCTTACGCGACTTGCACCCACACCAACGAACATTTCCACGAAGTCAGAACCGGACAAGGAGAAGAAGGGAACACCTGCTTCACCAGCAACGGCTTTGGCGAGCAATGTTTTTCCAGTTCCTGGAGGGCCTACCAACAGAACGCCTTTTGGAATTTTACCACCGAGGTTTGTATATTTTTTTGGATTCTGAAGGAAATCAACGATTTCCATTACTTCGAGTTTGGCTTCCTGCAATCCTGCAACATCTTTGAATGTTTTGTTGACTTTGGTGTCTTTATCAAAAAGTTGGGCTTTGGAACGACCGATGTTAAAGATGCTTGCACCTCCACCGGCACCGCCACCTCCGCCCATTCGTCGGAACATCATGTTATAGAAAATCAGGAAGATTCCAATGAAGAAAATCCACTGGAACAGTTCGCCGAAAAGGTCGCTCTGGGTTTCATAGTGGATCAACAGGCTATTGGGATCAAGGTTCTTTTCTTTTAGGGTAGATTTTAAATCTTGAATTTCGTTGTTAAGGTACCCTTTCTCGATTTCAAAGCTGAAATTAGGTTCTGTAGCGCCGAGGTAATCTTGACGTTTTCTTACACCTTTATACCGTTTTTGTTGAACAGCTTCTTGGGTAAGATATACCTCAACAAAACGGTCGTTGACAACCACGATTTTCTTCACGTCACCTTGAAGAATCATTTCACGGGTTTCTTTCCAGTTTGTGCTTTGACCTGAGTTTTTGGGTAAGAACAGCATCGCCATCAAAATCAAGAAGAGCGCACCGTAAATCCAATAAGGGTTAAAGCGGAATCCTCCCGGCTTTTTATTTTCGGGATTGGGTCGATTGTTTTCCATGTTGTGGTTGTGTAATCAAAGGTTAAGCCAAGAATTAAATAATATTCAAAACTACAATTTTAGTGAGTGAATTGCCATGAAATACGCCGTTTAGGCAGAAATATTGGATGTATCTGCTAATTTGTCGGATAGTTTCAACAGACTTGTCAGTAAGCAAGCCTATCGCTCAGCGATTTCCGTTTGATTTTTGAATAGCAATTCCGTGTAAAAGCGTTTGAAAAAGAGATGTTTTGGGAACTGAGCCCTTGGGTAATAAATATTAGAATTGTTAATCTATAAATATTCGATGAATCGATTCATAATTTCTAACAATTATGGATTTGTATCGTAAAAATACGCTGAAAACAATGTTACTTTTGTAGTAGATTTTATGGGATTTCTAAAAACACTTATCAAGCAATACAAATGGATAGTTATTGGTATCGTATCAGTAGTTATCTTATTGATATCATATTGGTTAATGGATTCAGATGAGGATTTTTATCGCGATGAAATTGAACGTACGGTGGAGGTAGATTCTGTGATTGCGATGTTAGATAAATTGCCATCTGGAAAATATGAATCGGTGGGGTATGATAAGGTTGCGCAGTACTTTGAGAGTCAGAAAGAGAATTATGAGAAGTTATTAACGTATCTGAATGATCGTGTGAGTAGGGATAACACCGAATATGGCATGGCGAGTATGTATGTTGGTCATGGTTTGGTCTCGTTGTCTAGGGGTGAGTTAGATTCTGTTGTCCATTACATTCAAGAATCGGAAAAGATTATGCCGATGGGCAACAATCGCTGTAGTTATTTCGAATTGATTGCGATGTATCACTTAACCCGGGGGGATTTGAAGATGTCAAAGACCTACCTAAACAAAGGATTGGAGGAAGCAATTAGGCGTAGGGATGTTGTTAAGCGAAGGTTTTTTCTTAACAAGTTGGGATCAATCTGTTTCAGTGAATCATTGTATGGGGCAGCATCCAAGTATTTTTTGGAGGTATATTCTACGTATCCATCGGGCAAGGGCGTTCCGGCGGAATTGATTGGCAACATCATTTCTGTGAAGATTGTAGAGGGAAATTATCAGGAGGCGGAGGTATTTTGGAAGAAAAACGAGGATTTATTGGCCAGCGCGCGGGATCGCTATTCTCGGCAGTTGGTCTTGATTAACCGGGTGGAGTTGAATTTGCATTTGGGCAGGGTCGAGGAATCGGAGGATTTATTGAATCAATTGCCAGATTCTTTGGTGTTGGGTAGCTTGAGAATTCATCATTTGGCAAATCGCTTGGCATACTTGAAGGAACGGAAGCCATTGGCAATACCTGCTACAATTCGCGAGCATTTGGATTGGATTTCGGCAGATTACTTTGGCGCTGTTACCCGATTGGAGCCCTTTTTATTGATGTCGCTGGATGGCAAAGAAAACCTGTTGGAGGCAGATAGTTTGGAAGCTTGGAAGAATCGTTCAGCGGAGCAATTTGAGGAAAATCCCATGGCATCTTCAAACCATTACAAATTGCTTTCAGTGATTTACAGCCAACAACCCAAGAAAATGTTGGATGCCTATCAGGTATTGCAGGTTTCCAATGATTACAAGGACAAGTACCATTTGTTGGATGATTCAGTGAAACGGGCCGATTTTACCGCCAAAAAGGATTTTGAGAGCATGAAAACTAAGCAGTTCGCCTTTGAAAAGGAGATGTTGCAACAGAAAAAAATGAATGGTTATTTGGCGGGAACCTATGGATCAGTGGTCTTGACATTGTTTTTATTGGTCCTGTTTTTATGGGCAAGGCAAACGGCAAAGAAGAAGGAATTGGATTGGGCGCAAATGCAGTTGCATATTCAGGTAGAGGAAAAGGAATTTTTGCAAAAGGAGAAGGAATTGAATGCTAGGATCATCGGACTCAGTGAGTTGGTGATGGAAAAGAGCTTGGAGTTGAGTAAGAAATTGAAAGTGCTAAACACCAGCAATTCACCAGACATCGAGATTTTGAGGAAAGAATTGGAGGCGTTGGGCAGGGTTGAAACGACTTCGCGACCGCAGATCGCTGATTCAAAGTTGAAGGAGCAGGGGGATATTCTGGAACAGTATCCTCAATTAAAAGCGATGAATCTCACAGAAAAGCGGATTTTCATATTGAGTGTAGACGGATATAAATCCAAAGACATCGCTGCGATTGTGGGGGTATCGCCCCAATACATTCACAATGTGCGTTCAAAAATCCGTAAAGTTCTAGGCGTTGATAACAGCGTGCACTGGGAATCGTTCAAGGACAAACGATTGCACAGCTAATCTTATCCGGGGAAGTTCTTGAAAGCTTCTCCAACTGCGTAGACATCACCGAAGCTGTTGTACAAGGGTGCTGGTGCAAGGCGGATGACATTGGGTTCACGCCAATCTGCGATGATGTTTTGTTGGAAGAGAAAATCGAACAAGGCTTTTCCTTTATCATCGGTTAGGAGACTGAGCTGAGCGCCTCGCTCTTCGGGGTTTGCCGGAGTAATGATGCTAAACTGAAGTACAGGATTTGCCTTTTTTGCTTCTAAGAGTACAAATTCAAGGAATCCGGTTAACTGCTTACTTTTTTCACGCAATTTGCTGATGTTGGCTTCGTGAAAGATCTGTAAACTGGCCAAGTGAACAGCCATGCCAAACACGGGTGCATTGCTCATCTGCCAACCGGCTGCCCCAGGTTCTGGAATATAACCGCGCTTCATGAGGAAACGAACATCTTCTTTGTGTCCCCACCAGCCCGACATCCTACGGGTTTCGGGATTCAATCCATGTTTTTCATGAATGAAAACGCCCGAAACGTTACCCGGTCCGCTATTAAGGTATTTGTAAGAGCACCAAGCGGCAAAATCCACATCCCAATCATGCAATTTGAGATCGATATTTCCAGCAGTATGTGCAAGGTCGAAACCGGCCAAAGCGCCAACTTCGTGGGCGGCTTGTGTAATGGCTGGAATATTGAAAAGTTGGCCGGTGTAATATTGAACACCAGAGAAGAAAGACAGGGCCAATTGATCACCTGCTTCGCGAATGGCGCTGAGAATATCTTCCGTTCTTAGGGTAAATTCACCTTCTCTGGGCGATAATTCAATGACTGCGTCATCGTATTGAAAACCATACCCTTCTACCTGACTTTGTACGGCGTACATATCGGATGGGAAGGCCCCTGCCTCCATGATGATTTTGTATCGTTGGGGTTTGCGTTCACCGTTTTCCGTAGTGGTAAATGTGGGGCGATAGAAACTGAACATCAGTAGATGAAGATTCACGGTTAGGTGATTCATCACAACCACTTCATGGGCTTTCGCTCCTGCAATTTCTGCCGTATAATCGGTGAGAAATTTATGATAATGAAACCAGGGTTTGCGACCGTGGAAATGGCCTTCAACACCCCACTTAGCCCAATCTTCTAATTCATTGACCAGTGCTTGTTGCGCACTTTTTGGCTGAAGTCCGAGTGAGTTTCCGCACAAATATATTTGAGATTCACCGGCCTCGCTCTTAGGGAAAATGAACTGGTCACGAAATGTTGAAAGGGTATCATGCTGATCCAATTGAGCAGCGAAGTTTGCGGTATTTTCAAACGATGGATTCACACTGCAAAGGTACAACGATAATTTACATGCGGAATATTTGGTCAAATTTGAGCATATTTGTCGGTTGAATACTAATAATCACCGCCTTGAAACTGGAAGAAGCCATAAAACAAAAGCGATTTGAGACACCGCAGATCAAAGCGATGCTCAATATCATGTATACGGCAAACTGGTTGATGTCGGAATTTCGCGATATTTATAAACCTTTCGGTATCACGCCGCAGCAATACAATGTGTTGCGTATTTTACGTGGAAAGCACCCAGACTCTGTGAATCCTTCAGAAATCAAGGAAGTAATGTTAGACAAGAATCCTGATATCACAAGGTTGTGTGATCGTTTGTTGGCGATGGGGTTGATTGGTCGGAGTATCGATGCTGATAATCGCAGGAAAATGAATATTGTGATTACGGAACAGGGATTATTGTTATTATCACAAATTCAGCCGTTGTTAACCGAGCGTCAGGAAGCCATTTTGAATCGGGCGGAAATTGATTTTGCGTTGTTGAGTGATTTGCTCGATGATTTGAGGGGTTAGGTCAATTTGGTGATGAGCGTTATGCCATCACGAATGGGGAGCAGGGTAACCAATGCATTGGGTGTGTTTTTTGCATATTGATTGAACGCGTGCATGTTTTGGGTATCGCGATCAGTGAGTCTGTCTGCCTCAATGGTAACTCTCTTGCTCCACAGGGTATTGTCGAATAGCAATACGCCACCCGGTTTTAACATGGGAAAGCATAGGTCGAGGTATTGTTTGTAATTGTGTTTATCGGCGTCAACAAAGACAAAGTCTGGCTGGAGTTGCAAGTTTGGTAATAGGGTAAGTGCTTCGCCAACATGCCAATTTACGCGATGTTGAGGATGTTGTGATAGCCAAAATGTTTGGGTTTTGTGGGCAGTTTCTGCATCGGCTTCGATGGTATGCAGACTGGCATTTTGGGGCAGATGTTCCAGTAGACATGCGGTGGCATAGCCCGTAAAAGTACCTATTTCTAAAATACATTGGGGTTGTTTCAAGGCAACCAGGGAAGACAAAAACCGACCTTGTAAATGTCCGGACAGCATTCGAGGGTTGATCATTTTTTTCCAAGTGAACTCGTTGATTGCCTGTAAAAAGGGCGTTTCGGGTGAACTCATGTTTTCAGAGTACACATGGATTTCGTCTTGCCAATCTGGATGCATAATTTTATTGCAAATTTCATCTTGTTTTTCTGAATCAAAAATCTATTTTCGCGGTAAGTAAGAATTATGTATTGGACACTTGAATTGGTTAGCTATTTGGACGATGCGCCATGGCCAGCCACCAAAGATGAGTTGATCGATTATGCGATACGTTCAGGCGCTCCTTTGGAGGTTATAGAAAACCTGCAGGAGTTGGAAGATGACGGAGAGCCATACGAGAGCATTGAAGAAATATGGAGTGATTATCCATCGGATGATGACTACTTCTTCAATGAAGATGAATTTTAATCTTTGGTTACAGAAAAACATAAAAAGGGTCAGTGGAAACTGGCCCTTTTTGTTGTAGTAATAGCTCAACAATCATATTTCTGAGCTTTTCAATGTTGGTGTTGTTTTGGGCAGAGATGAAAACGGCTGGCGAATTTTCTTTGGCAATCCAACTTTTTTCAAATTGTTCCAATGTGAGTCCGGTTGAACCCACAAAGAAATCGTCTTCCTCAGGTTCTTTAAACGCATCGATTTTGTTGAATACGATCAATTCAGGTTTGTTGCTTGCCCCAATTTCATGAAGGATCTCTTTCACACTCATCATTTGTTGTTCAAAGGCGGGGTTGGATATATCTACCACGTGAATTAACAAATCGGTTTCAATGGCTTCGGCCAAAGTGCTTTTAAAACTCTCGATGAGGAGTGTAGGCAGTTTGCGAATGAATCCAACGGTATCAGACAACAACAGCGGGGTCATTCCGCCTTGATTATCAGGATGTGGGATGACAACTTTTCTTACTGTGGCATCCAAGGTGGCAAAGAGTTTGTTTTCGACGAGTACATCTGATCTACTCAGTAGATTCATGACGGTACTTTTTCCTACGTTTGTATACCCCACCAACGCACAACGAAATACCCCATTGCGCGATTTTCGTTGGGTAAAGCCAATTTTCTCAATGTCTTGGAGTTTGGTCTTGAGCAATGCAATCTTATCGCGCAAAACCCGTCGGTCTGTTTCGATTTCTTTTTCACCCGGACCTTTCATTCCAATACCCCCTTTTTGTTTGGATAGGTGTGTCCACATACCAGTTAACCGCGGTAACATGAAGATACTTTGTGCCAATTCCACTTGGGTTTTGGCTTGTGCTGTTTTGGCGTTCTTAGCGAAAATGTCGAGAATTAGGTGGGTGCGACTGAGAATCTTCGTATTCTCTAATTCTGTTTCAATGTTTCGAACTTGGGCTGGGGTGAGTTCATCATCGAAGATGACGAGATCGATTTTATGTTTGATGACATACTGTTTGATTTCTTCCAGTTTGCCTTTGCCTACATAGGTTTTGGGTTGGGGGTGTTCAAGGTTTTGGGTAAAACGCTTTTTCGATATTGCACCCGTGGTGAGTATCAATTGTTCGAGTTCAGCGAGTGTTTCGTCGATGGGAATGGCTTGCTGTGGCGTATTGACACCCACAACAATGGCGGTTTCGGTATGATCTGCGTTAGAATGCAAGGGAATTAAACTAAGAATAAATGTTATGCAAAATTAGGGTAGTGCTTGTGAATTCAACCAAGTAGGTTGATTTTTGAGTGGTGATGGATTTGAAAAGGTTTTTGATGATCGTGGTATTGGGCTTCGTGGGGGGGCTAACAGCCCAAACGACCTTGGTATCGAATCATGCTGGACTGTCACAAAAGAAGAGCAACTATCGCAAGGCCTTGGGCGTTTCGAACAATCAGATTTACACGTGTTACTCTTCAAATGCAGATTTATCGGAAGGGTTTGTCGTTGAGCAGTATTCGTCTGACATGATTTTCCAGCGTGATAGAAAAATTGAAGCGCAGGGCAAGGAGCGAATTTTGCGGTTGGTCATGGGTGATTCTTTTTTGTCTTGGGTGGGGGTTGTGAAGGTGAAACGGCGCGAGTATCAATTATTGTATCATCGGCTGGATTTGGAGTTGCAGGGGAAGGTGGTTTCTCAAGGGTTGGGTGTGGTGTCTGACCTTGAGTTGGAACCATCAAATTGGGAGGTGGTGGTGTCTGAGGATCGGAGGCACTTGGGGTTGTTTGTTTTTGGGGTTCAATCACAGCCAATGATTGATGGTTACCGACATACCGTTGCTCAGGGGTTTTCCTTTGCCCAAGACGGTAAACGGTTAGATAGTTTTCGGATAGAATTGTCTGCGGATTTTGGGTTGGATGATGTAGTTTGGCGATCGGCTGAAGTAAATGAAAAGGGCGACATGGCGATGATTTATGAGGATCAAGTTTCTGGGGCGATTCGTTTGGGTGGAAGGAGGGATTCGGGTCATTTTCATGCGATCGTGCGGTTGCATGGGTCTACTTTGCATCAAAGATTGTCTTTGGTTGGTGATATTGTAGAAGTTGCTGTGTCTAAGGATGTTGTATCTTCAGATTTTTTGCTCAGCGGATTTTGGTCGGCTACGAAACAATCGGGAATTCAAGGACATTTTACGGGTAGGGTGCGCGATTATGGGTCTGACGAGAGGAATCAAAAACAGGATATCGCCCTGGAAACACACGTTTGGAGCGATAGGCAATGCCGACAATTGGCGGGCTTATTGGCTGTGAAAAAGTCTTCCAAACCGGAGGATTATTTTATTCGGACCGTTGTTCCACTGAGCCATGGGGGACAGGTTATTTTGGCTGAGGAGTTCTTCGAAACGAAGCAAATGGAAACCTACTATGTGAACGGCGTACCACAAACCAATAGTAAACTCTTTTACCACTATGGTGATGTAGCTGCTATGTATTTGTCGGCAAAGGGCGATTTGGACACCGTTGTGATGTTGCGAAAAACGCAGGTGGGTACGGTATCGAATGCGTATTTGTTTGGATTTGCGCATTACGTGTGTGCGGGTTCCTTGAATTTGGTCTACAACGATTTGGAGGGTGAAATGAATCGTGTGATGCATGTCAAAATTGACAATACCTTTGCAGTGGAGAAAGAATGGTTGTTTCGCAGCGAAAGTATACCGGGTTCTATCGTGCCATATGAGGGTTTACATACTGATTATTGCACTTTGACCGTACCTATTTATCGCGACAAGCAATGGCATTGGCTCCAAATTTATTCGCATGATTAACCGACTAAAAGACCACGGATTACTAAATTTATTACTTGTTATTTTGTTGGCGATTGCCATTCGGATCCCTACTTTATGGTATTTGCCTCAGGCATCGGTTTTATCAAAACCTGGGATGTTGGCATGGTTCGTATCCGCCATTAATCAATGGCCTTTGGTTTCGGTGATCATGTCAACAGTCATGGTAATATCATTGGGGCTCATGATTAATGAACTTGTTCGTTCTCATGAAATGATGAGGCCTGTTGGGTACTTGCCAGCGTATTTTTTTGTGTTACTTCAGAGTATTTACCGTGAAAATATATTGTTGACCGAGTATCATTTCGGGAATTTTATCATTTTCTTTGGGTTAATATTATTACTTCGATTATGTCATAATTATTCTACTGTTTCGTTATTCTACAGTGCTTTACTATTTGGAATTGCAATTTTAATAGTGCCCGATCATTTGTTGATTTTATTGTTCGTTTTATCCAGTGTTCTGGTGTTCAAAACCATCGTAATTCGTGATGTTTTGGCGATTGTTTTTGGGTTGGTGGTGCCTTATTATGTGTTGCGATCCCTCATTTTCATTAACGATTGGGATGTTACTACAGTTTCAAATATCACAACGACGCCCATTAACATTGATGGGTTTGGACAAGGCGTATTAGGCATATTTACCAGTTATAGCGTATACTTGGCATTTTTTACTGTTGCTGTTTTTGGTTTGATGAAGGTCAGTGGCAATTACTTCAGTGATAACGTTGAGGTGCGCAGGAGCAAATTGGTGGTCATTTTGTTTTTTGTATACAGCTTGTTGTTACTGGCTCTACATTTTAGAGAATTAAAGAGTTTTCATTTGCTCACGGCTTTTCCAGCGGCCATATTGATTGCCTATTTTTTTACTGGCGAAAAACGACAATGGTGGAAGGAGTTGATGGCTTGGGGGTTGTTACTTGCCCTCGTTACTACGTTGTATTTGGTGTAAACCGAGCTGGAGCAATTGTTCTTTCCAGGTATCGTAGAGTTTTGCCATCGCAATAACCAGTGGGTTTTCATGACTGCTGTACCACGCTATATCCAACCCTATTTGCTGATAAATGCGATGTAAAGCATAGGCAATGCGATCGATGTTCTGGTAGTGGAACAAGTACTGAATTTCACAGAATCGATCATAGCGTTCCATGAAGGTGGCGGGCTCTGGGTGCTCTAGAAAATCTAGGCCTTTAACCACGGTATCTCGTTCTGTTTTTAATTCATGATAAAACAATGTCAATTTTTCTATATTATTATCTATATAGTATTTATCTAACATTATTTCAATTAATACATGAAGTGAGAACCAATATTTAGGAATTTCATATTCTTTGCAAATCACCATCCAATCATTGCGCAGGAGTTGATAACTTTCACTAAAAAATGCGGAACTGTGAAAGGCTTTGTCGCGTTCTATGTGCTGTATGCAACCCTCAAGAAAGTCCAGCAATTTGGGTTCTTCTGGCTGTTGGTTCAACAGTGCTTGGTGTTTGTCGTAAAAATGAAACTTACAGGATTTGGGGGTGAAGTTTCGCAACAGGTCGGGCATGATCAAAGCCACGTTGTAGGCGGGTGATGCTGTTTTATGGTCAATCAGAAAGTGACTAAAGAAATTCATGCGGGGTGCGAACTTACAACCTTTGTTAAACATTTTTGTTTAATTGATATGATGCAATTCAAACCTTGGGCTATTACCGCTATCATTGCTATTGTGGGAGTGCAATGGGCTTGTGTTTCACACGAGGCGGGTGCGGGATATTCAGGAGATACTACTAGAAAAGATACAATGACATACAAAATTCAGAAAACCGAAGAGGAATGGAAGCAGTTACTGGGCGATGAATCTTACCGTGTGTTGAGGCTTAAAGGCACGGAGCGCCCATTTACCAGTGAGTTTGAAACCCATTGGGAGGCAGGTACCTATGTATGTAAAGGCTGCGGACAGGAGTTGTTTACCAGCGATACCAAATTTGATGCGGGTTGTGGTTGGCCGAGTTTTTACCAAGCCATGGACAAAACCAAAGTGAAGGAGATTTTGGATAATTCACATGGAATGCAGCGGGTAGAGGTTGTTTGTAGTGCTTGTGGCGGACATTTGGGCCATGTTTTTAATGATGGTTACGGACAGCCAACGGGACTCAGGTATTGCATCAATGGTGTGAGTTTGGGCTTCCGGAAAAAGCCATAATAATCGATTAATCGCATCGCGTTAACATGAAATTTGGGGGCTTTGTGCGTAACTTGCTCCTTTGATTACATGTCGAACGGAAAAATATTTTTACTTGATGGAATGGCGCTAATTTATCGCGCATTCTTTGCTTTTATTCAAAATCCCAGAATCACGAGCACCGGATTAAATGCCAGTGCCATGATGGGTTTCACCAACACCTTGTTGGAGGTGATAAAAAAGCAAAAGCCCACCCATTTGGCTGTTGTTTTTGACACTTCGGCACCTACGCAGCGCCACATTCAATTTGAGGCATACAAGGCCCAGAGGGAAGAAATGCCTGAAGATTTGCGCAAGAGTATACCCTATGTTTTTCGCATTATAGAGGGGTTCAATATTCCTGTAATTACGATGGATGGATATGAAGCCGACGACATCATTGGTACGTTGGCATGGAAGGCCGGTGATTTGGGATACGATGTGTTCATGATGACGCCAGACAAGGATTTTGGTCAGTTGGTGCGCGATAACGTGAAGATTTATAAGCCCGCAAGAATGGGCAACGGCGATGAGATTCTTGGGGTGGAAGAAATTTTGAAGAAGTGGGAGATTAGTGATCCCAAGCAGGTGATTGATATTTTGGGTTTGTGGGGTGATGCATCGGATAACATTCCCGGTGTGCCCGGTGTGGGAGAAAAAACGGCGAAAAAGCTTATCCAAGAGTATGGCAGTATGGAGGCCATTTTGGAAAATACAGATAAGCTGAAAGGGAAGATGCAGGAAAATATGCGCAATTTTTCTGAGCAGGCGAAGGTGAGCAAATGGTTGGCGACGATTGATACGCAGGTACCTATTGAACTTGATTTGGATGCTTTGAAAATGGAGCCGGTGAATGAGCCCGCTTTGCGTGAAGTGTTTGAGGAATTGGAATTCAGGACATTGATGCGCAGGGTACTGGGAGATGCTGCTGGGTCTTCGGATGCATCTGCTGAGGGTAGCCTCGGTGATTCAACGCCCGCTCGCAGTGCAGGCGTTGATTTATTTGGAAATCCCATCGCCCAAGCATCGCCCAAGAAAACCAAGCCCCAACCAACCAATCAAACATCGTTGTTTGGCGAGGCCGCGGCAGACGCAGAACTAGAGGTGGATGAGGCAGAGCCAATAGTATACAAAACCATTCTAGAGGTTGAACACGAATATCGCATTGCCGACAACGAAGAAACCCTGGTGGCACTGCTGAGTGAATTATCGGCGGCTGAGGTATATTGTTTTGATACAGAAACCACGGATGTTGAGTCGTTACATGCGGAGTTGGTGGGACTTTCGTTCAGCACTGCAGCGCACAAAGGATGGTATGTGCCGGTTTCATCGAACCGTGAAGAAGCGATGGCTTTGGTTGATCGATTTAGGGCGGTATTGTCGTCCAGTCAATTGAAAATCGCCCAAAACATCAAGTACGACATCACTGTACTACAAAACTATGGTGTAACGGTTTCGGGGCCAATGTTTGATACGATGTTGGCGCATTATTTATTGGAGCCGGATCAGCGTCACAACATGCAGTTGTTGAGCGAGAAATTTTTGGGTTACTCCCCTATTTCCATTGAGACATTGATTGGTAAAAAGGGGAAATCGCAAGGAACGATGCGGGATGTTGAGTTATCGGCCATTGCGGAATACGCGGCGGAAGATGCAGATGTCACGTTTCAACTATACGGAATATTGAAACCGGCACTGGAGACGCGTGGTTTGATGGGGTTATTGATGGACGTTGAAATGCCGCTTGTGACGGTGTTGGAGGCAATGGAACGTCAGGGCGTGAGGGTGGATGTCGATTTTTTGAAAGATTATAGCAACCAATTGTTGGAGCAAGTTAGGGGCGTACAAGCATCGATTTTTCAAGAGGCGGGGGGTGTGTTTAACATTGCTTCGGCGCAGCAGGTGGGGACGATTTTGTTCGATAAATTGAAGCTGTCTGACAAGCCAAAGAAAACGAAGACCGGCCAATATCAAACCGATGAAGAAACCTTGAACGCGTTATTGGGAAAGCATCCCATTGTTCAACAAATTTTGGATTTTAGGGCATTGCAAAAGTTGAAGAGCACATATGTTGATGCATTGCCTTTGTTGGTGGATGCAAAAACTGGAAGGGTGCACACGCATTTTAACCAAGCGGTGGCGGCAACAGGACGGTTAAGCAGTCAGAATCCCAACTTACAGAACATTCCCATTAGAACGGAACTCGGACGAGAGATTCGGAAGGCGTTTGTTTCGAAAGGACCAGATACGGTGTTGTTGAGCTGCGATTATTCGCAAATTGAATTAAGGATTATTGCGCACATGAGTGGTGATGCTGGTATGCAGGAGGCGTTTAAGCAGGGTATCGACATTCATACAGCGACAGCGGCGAAAGTTTGGGGCGTAAACATTGAAGACGTTGATAAAGAGATGCGCAGAAAGGCCAAAACAGTGAACTTTGGTATCATTTACGGTATTTCAGCGTTTGGATTGAGTCAAAGAGTGGGGATTTCACGTGGAGAGGCCAAGGAGATCATCGATAACTATTTCCAGCAGTTTGGAGGCATTAAATCGTATATGGATGATACGGTGAATAAGGCCAGGGAGCAGGGGTTTGTGGAAACCATTTTGGGTAGAAGAAGGTATATGCGCGATATTCAGTCGGCCAATGCGGTAATGCGAGGGTTTGCTGAGCGAAATGCCATCAATGCGCCGATTCAGGGCAGTGCGGCCGACATGATTAAGTTGGCCATGATTCAGATTCACGATTGGTTGAATGCAGAAAAGTTGAAAACCAGAATGATACTGCAGGTGCACGATGAATTGCTGTTTGATGTCCCATCGGATGAGTTGGCCTATGTTGAGCCCAAAATTATTTCTTTGATGGAGGGAGCGATGCTGTTGGATGTGCCTGTACTTGTAGAATCAGGGAAGGGCAACAACTGGTTGGAAGCCCATTAATTGGGGCTCTGAAATTCGGAACTGCGCGCGAGGATTAGTTATAGAATTTCCAATTCAATCCAAAGCGGATGCGATAGGGTTGTATCGGATATCCAGCGATGTATTGGTACTTGGGATTGAAACCAGGAATAATGAGGATTTCATTGATGTGTTCTGCTTTGAGGAAGACATCTACGGTTTGAACCCTAGCCACCGCATAGAGGTCGAGTTCGAAGTAATTGCCCGATTCGGTTTTTCGGGAGTCGACAACGAAGGTTGCGGCATCGGGTCTATAGGTGGTTGTTTGGAATTTCGAGGTGTATTGGATGTCCATACCCAGGGTTAAATCCATGGCATGATGGAATGCCGGGGTTTTGTACTGAATGGAAGTACTGGCGGTCCATAGCGGCATTCCGTAATTAAACAAAGTGTTTATTTGATTTGATGTAAATTGTTTGTATGCAATAAATTGATTTATTTTAAATTTATTAGAATTGTATGAAATTGTTGCATTAAAACTGGTATAATTGGCATTTTGAAGTTGGGTAACCGCAACAGAATCTAGGGAAATGGTGGGGTTTAGCCATTGACCTTGGTTTAGCGCGAAGCTGGTAAATAAGATTGGTGCTTGTTGGATGACGGCTTGTTTTGTTTTACTAGGATTGCTGAAATTGTAATAGCGTATTTGTAGTCCATATTCTTGATTCCCAGTAAATGGTAGGGTTCGGTTATATTGGAAGTGGTTGCTGTAAAACAATTGTTGTTGTAGGGTGGCCGGTTGCCATTGGTGATCAAATGTTGCGTTTAAATTGAAACCTGAAAGCGGTTCTTTTCGTCCTACTCTCTGTCCATCGATATAAGAATTTACTCTAGAACTGTCGATAGGATTGGGTATAAATATATCTTTGGTTTTTTTGAACAATGGTAAATCGGCCCAAACCCAATTTGCGCCTTTACCGTATCCTTTCATTGTAGATTGAAGTTTTACAGTGGGTATGAAAGTACGTTTATACCAATGGGGTTTTAGATATAATTCCAGCGAGTGGTTGTTGGGTTCGAAGTTATTGGTTTTGTTATAATTGGACTGTTTACTGTAATAACCTTGCGATTGGAAGATGTGATTAACTTCCACAGTAATTGATTTCCTCATAGGAAGGAAAACTACACCTGCCTTGTGGGTGAAAACGTGCCAAACGTGACTATCTAGTGTTTTGTTGGATAGATCAAAGTAATTTTGGCCATAATAGCCTGTATCTCTCTTGCTGTCTTTGAATTCAAATTGCTGTCTTTGAATATTTATTGACTGAGAAAGGGCCCAGTTGGGTTTGAAAAAATACTGGTGTTTGAGGAAGTGATCTAGATGTTTGAACTTAGATGCGGCGGTTGTTAGATAGGGATTGTAATATCCCAAGGTTCTGAGTCCAATTTTATCTGTTTGTTGGGGAATAAAAAAAACACTATCCACCTTGAGGCCACCATTTTCATTGCGGTTAGATCGATTCCATGAAAAGGCGACGATTTGTCTATATTTTTTATTGTTGCTCTGATACAGGCTCCCCAATTTGATGTTTCTAAATTGGTTGTTTTGTCCTGAGCCAATGTATTGTTCTTGGTTAATGATACTGCGGTAATCGAGCGTGATGTTCCATCCCGGGCTAAAATTTTGTGTGTGTATGGCTTTCAGAGCGATGGTTTTACCGGGACCTTGTAGGTAATTGAATTCTGTGAAAGGGGCGAAGGCACGGTGCAATAGCATGTCCTCCGCGGGTTTTATTTGCGAGTGAAAAGGATTACTACCAATGCGCACTACTCCTGTCCATGAATTGTTATGAAAACCGTTATACGTTGGGCTTCCTGGTTCTCCGATATTCCATTGGGCCATTGGTATTAATCTACTCTCTTCGGCTCTATCTGCAAATCGATACTGATTTACACGGGTGATGGAGGTATCAAATGAAAAAGTGGAATAGAGTATTGTATCCTGTCTATTTTTAGTTCTGTCAACGTAACCTGACATGTATACCACCTTGGAAAATGGATTTTCACTAAAGAAACTTCTAACGTTTGTATTCAGCGGGTGAATTCTAGATTTGGGTTTGGTTGTAGTTGAGTCGGTTTTGGTTCGGGTTGTATCACTCATTTTGCCAGGCGTAAAGGTTTCCAATGCTTGCGCATTGACGAACCCTGCACTCCCAAAAAGGAGGATGAAAACCCATATATTTTTGAATTGTTTTATCACAAAGCGTATCCATCACAAATTTGCGAATAAATATCCAAGGTTGGTTTGCAAGCGCTAAATTGTAGGAAAATTGAGATGGCGATATTTGGAGTACTGACAGACGAAGGTTTTTTACATTTGGTGGGTATTTTTTTACTCAGCGGTGTGAAATTTCTGGGTGGCTTAATATGGGCTATTGCCTTTATAGAGAATGACTTGATTGGTTGGTTTGTATCGGCACTCGGTGGGATTTTCGGCAGTTTTATTTGGATTTTTCTTGGGCATTGGATTCAGGATAAATGGATTCAGTTTTCTGCCAGTGGCAATAAAAACAGGGCGTCGGTGAAGCGGTTTAGCAAAAAGAACCGTTGGTTGGTGAGGATTAAGCAAAAGGGCGGAGTCTATTTGTTGGTTTTTTTAGCCCCTTTGATCATCAGTATCCCTGTGGGTTGTTTGATACTGACCTCCATGGAATCGAACCGTTATCGGTTACTGATGCTGATGACCATTTCGGTATTGTTGTGGGGTACTGCGATGTATTGTTTGTATCCCTTCTTTATGTAAATAATCAAAATGGGGTAAATCTCATCGTTGAATGGGTGAGAATCTCTTACTCTTGATTAAATTGTACCCAAAATGAAGACTTTCATCAAGGGATTAACGTTCATTTCCTTCCTTTTTCTGCTTGTTGGCTGCAAACGAGAGCCGGTTTCTTGGGACAATCGCGTGGTAGCGCCATTGTTTAAAACGAAGTTGGGTTTGGGCCAAATCGATACCAAATTTCTTGGGAAAAATCCTACCGATAGTAGCTACACGCTTACTTATGAAAACTTGGTCTACAGTTATCGTATGGCCAATGTAAGGGCCTATGATACTGGGTTGACGGCTGCATTTAGTTTGAAGAAACTAAAGTTGAACAATCAAACCATCGTACAGAAAATTACGTTGGGACAAATCAATCCGATTTTCAAGTTGCTCAACGGACAAACCGCGGATATTCCAGAGCAGAATCAGGGCAATTTGGCACCGGTAGACATTGATGCCAGTGCGTTTTTTGAAACTGCAACGCTCGACAGTGGCTTTTTGGATATAAGCATCACCAACAACTTGCCGGTGAATGTAAAGTTGGTGGTTTTTGAACTGAATAATGCGGGTGACAATTCGCAGGTAGCTTATGACTCTTTCACGAATATTCCGATCAATGGGAAGGTGACTAAGCGCATCGACCTTCGCGAAAAAACGGTCACCAAACAACTCAAGGGAAGTATCAAGCGCTTAACTACAGAGGCGAGCAATGGTCCGGTTTTGATTGACGCAGATAAGGGTGTAGATGTTGAATTAACGGTTTCTAGCTTGAGGCCAAGGTATGCGATCGCGGCATTCCCATCGCAAAATGTGATTGAGCAAGATGAGGGATTAACGGTATTCATGGGCGGTGCTGAGGTGAAGTATTTTAAAGCCAAAGCGGGTAAGTTGAAAATTAACTTGGTGAGCACGATTCAAGAAGACATGACCATGTATTTCGAAATTCCCAGCGCCAAGAAAAATGGGGTGGTATTGTCGAGTATCGTAAAATTACCAGCAGCCCCTGCGGGAGGTGTGAGCAAGCGTTTTGAAGATTTTGATCTCACAGACTATATCATCGACTTTCGGGGCAAGAACCCGGATGTGAAGGATACGGTAAACACGTTCCATCAGATTTTGATTGTGCGATTGGATAGTTCGGGCAGAAAAGTAGCTATTGGTTTGCGCGATAGCATTCGGTTAGAGTATCGCATGGAATCATTGGTTCCGGATTACGCGATTGGGTATATGGGGCAGTCATTGACACAAACGGGTGATCAAAAAACGACTTTTGATTTATTTAAAGGGTTGAATGGCGATTTCAAATTCAAAGATTTCAAGGTGAGTTTGGTGGTGAAAAATGGCATTGGTGCTGATGGTCGTGTGAAAATCAACACGCTGAAAGGGGAAAATGTCTTTACCAAAAACACGGTGCCATTGAACGCCACGCCGTTGGCCAATGATATATTTATCACGTCTCCACCCTTTGTTAGAGATGCCTACACGGTGTCTGAGGTGGTTTTGGATGGCAACAATTCCAACATCAAAACGTTCATTGAGAATTTGCCGCAGATGCTTGATTACAACTTAGACATGGAGGTTAATCCGAATGGGAATGTGAGCTTGTATAAGGATTTTGTTTTTGACAATAGTCGGGTCGATGTATACCTAAAAGTAGAGGCGCCGGCGAATTTCTCTGTTGGCGAATTTGTACTTCGCGATACACAATCCATTGATTTACAAACATTGGGAGATGTGTCGCGCATTAAATCAGCCAAAATGGAGGTGAATGTGAGCAACACGTTCCCGATAGGGGCCAAGTTAACGATGTCTTTGTTGGATGAGGGTTTGGCGTTTCTTACCTCCTTGGATATTGATCCTAGTGACCAGGTGATTGAGCCGGCCATTTTGGATGACAAGGGGTATCCGTTACAATCGGGGGATACGTATTTTACGTTGGGATTGGGTAAAGAGAAGATCGAAGCATTGAAGAAGGCTAAATTTATTGCGATTACAACCACTTTTTTGGGTTCTGGCAAGATGCAGAAAATCTACGATGTGAGTTCGATTTCCGTTTCTACGGTGGTGGATTTTGAGTATGAGGTTAAAATGGGCAGATAGGATGAGGGTAAAATGTATTTTTGGTTGGTTGATGTTGGCTGCGACATCGTTGCATGCGGGGGATACTGCGGTTTTTATTGATGTATTGACAAAGCCGCTCAATTCACCGGTGAAGAAATTTCTACACGGAGAATTTGGTCGGTTTACGTTCCAATCAGGGTCGAATGTTTTGCCTTTTTCTATGGTAGGTAGGATTGCTACTGGGGGATATATTGGAAGTGATGTAACCGAGCGTATAGAAAACAAGTTAAAAGGTGAAAATCGCGCAGGATTGTTTCAGCAAATGACTTTGGTGGTATATCCGTTCCAATCACGTTTTGGTTCATATTGGCGGACGAAAATGGAATCAGGAATAGGACTTAAGGATGCGGTTACCCTCCAAACGATTTCATTGAGAACAACACAAACGGTGGGGGCGACTTTCACGGATGATGCCTATCGGATGGTTTTTCGGGGTAATGGGTATTACAGAGGTCGAAGTTTAGAAGTGGGTTCAAATCAGTTTCAATTGTTGGGTTACAACGCGGTTGATTTTTCGTTTAGGACCGATGTTTCACAGCGCAAAGTTTTTCATGTTTCATTGTTGCAGGCGACGGCTTTTTCTCGTTTTAGTACCAGGGATATGACATTGTTTACCAGTGCATCCGGTGATTCACTTTCCTTCAATGGCAGGTATATAAATCAAGGAACAGGACATCGTGGCTGGGGTGAGAAGGGAATGGGGTTATCGGTAGGATACGATCGGATGTATACTTTCAGGGGATTAGGGGGATTTAAACGCAGTGGAAATTTCCCTATTTTGGCAGTTGGGGTAAGGGATTTGGGCTTTTTATATTTGCCATCGGTACAAGTAGAAAGCAGGGGTTATGTTTGGGATGCTTCCATGAAGGGGTTAACGGAGGCTGGTGAATCGCCCATACAATCCATACCATTGAAACAGGCCGTTGTGAATGCCAAGGAGTTGCAGTTGAGTAATTGGTTTGGCAATCAGCGTGATAGCGCAATGTCTAAACTTGAGCTAAAAGAACAAACTCGAAGGGGCACAGTGATGATTCCGTTTACGGTTTATGTAGATTTGTTGAATATGCCAATCAAGGACCAGCAATTTGGGGTGAATGCTACTTATTTACATGTACCTGGTTACAGGGTATCCACGCGAATTTGGTGGAATAAGACTTTGCTTCCAAAGGGCGAGCAAAAATGGCAATCTTTGTTGCTTCAGCCCTATGTGGCGATGGGCGGTTTCGATACCTATGACTTGGGTATGTCGATGCAACTGAATGCATCCATTAAGCGCATGGGTTATGTAAATTTCAGACTGGACGCTCGGGGATTAGAGGCCTGGGCGATGCCAAACATGCAGCATGGGGCTGGTTTGTCAGCGACGATGAGTTTACAACTTTAGGGTTGTTTGATGCGGTACAATGACCATTTCCCACTTTGGGTAATTGGTAAACTATCTTGCATAGGTACTGCTTGTTGAGCATAATCCTTGAACCATCGTTGAGGGTCATTGGTAACCACATAACCTAGTTTGCGTCCTTTTGATTTCCAGGGATAGTCTAACGGAATGGGTTGATTTTTTGATTGGAAAATTCCCTTGGCAAGATCAGCTTGATAATCAGGGGCCAATCGCACACCTTTTGTTTCCAGGGCATACAGAGCGGTATTGGGCGAAGGGTCAAAGGCGACAAAAACCTCGTTGTTTTGGGTGTTGTTTTGTTTAAGCCACTGGCCAATTTGCTGTAAATCTTGAATATCGGTGATTACGTTTTGACAGTAATAATCGTTGGGTGTAAAGCGATGGTGGAGCATCCGCTTGGCATGTCCGAAACTCACAAAAGGAATAATCCAAAGTCCTAACATGCTCGCCAGAGCAGGCATCCCTTGTAGGAATATTTTTCCATTGAGGTAGCGTTGTTGCAGCGATAGTATCGCCACGAGCAGAAAGGGCCAGGCAGCGAGGAAGTAATAGTCGTGGAACCGGAATTGAAGGTGAAATAGGACGTAGAGTCCACCAAATCCCAAGAATAGCCAAACACTGAGTTTTTCGACAATGGTGAGCTCGCGTCGAAATTTGAGCATAGAGTAACCCCAAATACCTATGATGCCAATCAAGCACCAGGTGGGGTAAAGGGAGTCTTTCCAGGTGTTGAGGCTGTATTCGGTGACTTGAATAAACTCTGAGATAGACTTACTGGGATTGATTTTTTGTAAAAAGTGGGTGTTGTAGGTGCTGTTGGTCAGATATTGGGCATATCGATACCAAGCAAAGATGGGCAAGAAAGGAATGAACAGGGTAAATCCTTTGAAAGATGGCAGTGTAACGGTTTGATTCTCGTCGAGGATTTGGTATGTGTTATCGCTTGTTTGAATGACGTTTGTGCGATGTTTTCTTTTTTCAAACAGGAGTACTGCGATGATGGCTACATGCACAATCATGAACGACACCTTGATCAAACCTGTGAGTGTGATCAGGAGCAGGTAGATGTTAAAATTCTTCCGTGTATTCAGGTGGAATTGCCATTGAATCCAGTGGTAAATGGCGGCGATGGAGAGTGAAAGTGCTACGGGATCGGCCAGAAAATTCCACGTGTAAAAAACGAAGGTGGGTGAGAGGTAGAAAATGCCGAGTAGGGCTAATTTGCTGGCGGTTCGGGGTATGTAGAGCGATAGTAATCGCCATGCTGTCCACATGCCATAGGTAACAGCGCTTCCAACGAGTAGGCGGTAAATGATGGGTTTGAATCCAAACAGTTTGTACAGGAGTGAAACGAGGTAGGGAATAATGGGGAATTCCATGCCGGCGATGCCTTCAGCGGCACGATTTTCCATCACGCGGGGTTCAAAAAAGTTCATGGATTCGTGCCAGAAATTCCAAGCCACGCAGGCACGATCGGCTTGAGCACCTTGATGCATGCCGTAAACCGGCATATCCAAGAATTCCAACCACCCTAAGGCCAATTGGATGAATAGCCAGAACAGCCAAAATGCACGATCGGGGTTACGCTGTTCCAAATTAATTTGAATTGAGGTGCTGAATGTTGGAATCCTTCACAATGTAGGTGGGTCGGTTCTTTACGTTTTCGCTAACCCTTCCTAGGTATTCGCCCAAAATGCCAATGCCGAGTAATTGAACGCCACCCAGAAACAAAACGGAGATGTGCAGGGATGTCCATCCCACTTCTGTGTATCCAAAGAATTTTTGGTAAAGACTATAGAGTATGAGCAGGAATGCGATACCAGAAACGGCAAACCCGAGGAGCGTGGCCATTTTCAGGGGCCAGTTGCTAAAGCTGGAAATACCATCGGTAGCAAACCGCATCATTTTGCTGTAGGTGAATTTGGTGCTACCGCCCATCCGTTCTTCGCGATCGTATTCTACGTAGGTGGCATTAAAACCAATCCACGCGATTTGTCCGCGCAGGTACTTATGCTGTTCAGGCATGTTTTTCAGCACGCGCTGTACTTTCTGGTGGATGAGTCTAAAATCACCGGTATCGATAGGGATATCGATTTGGGTGATTTTGGCGAGCAAACGATAAAATACTTTGGCGGTGAGCTTTTTTAGCCAAGATTCACCCATGCGCTTTTTTCGTTTGGCATAAACCACTTCAAATCCTTCCAAGGACTTTTGGTAGAGTTCGGGAATTAGCTCAGGGGGATCTTGTCCGTCGCCATCCATGATCACAATGCGGGTGCCTTGCGCATGCTCGATGCCGGCGGTAATGGCAATTTGATGTCCAAAATTCCTAGAGAAATCGATGTATTTGATTTCTGTATGTGATTCGCTGAGGCCTTTAAGGATATTCACGCTGGCATCGGTAGAACCATCGTTGATGTATATTACCTCGAATGATAGGTTGAGGTCGCTAACAGCTTGAAGAATGCGGTTATTCAGGGGGACCACGTTCATCTCCTCATTGAAGATGGGGACGATGATTGACAAATCAACAATTCCTTGGGTCATTCAACAAAAATATGCAAATTGAATAAGTACCTTTGTGTAAATCACGAAAACAACAAAAAAATGCGCATGACATTCAAATTGGGATTGCTTACTATGGCCTTTGCCATGATTACTTCTGTTTCATGTCAGAACAAACCGGCAGATGGACATGATGGTCCGATTACCGAGAAGCAGTTTGACGCCACGATTGCGGGCAATAAGTTGGTCATGGTTGATTTCTATACAACTTGGTGTGGCCCTTGTAAGAAAATGGCACCATTTGTTCAGCAGATTCGCGAAAACCGCGGCAAGGATGTGATTGTGTTGAAGGTGGATGCTGAGGCACAAGCCACAATTGCTGACCGCTATCGTTTGGAGGGATATCCTACGGTGATGTTTTTCAAGAATGGCCAGGTGATTGGCAGGGCATTGGGTTTCCAAACCTACGAAAACCTCAGTGGTTTTGTAGACCGCTTCAAGTAATCGGGGTTTTACATTCATCGAGGCGCCCTAAATATGGGCGGGTGACAATTAGTCTTGGTTCAAAAAGAAATGAAAGCTATCGCCTCTGAGGCCCAAACGCAGGGTTTCTAGTGGGATAATTTCATTGGGAGCGATATTTCCCAAGTTTACATTACTTCCGTACAATTGGATGAACCAAACTTGTTGTTCTTTTTTGGGAGCTTCCCAGATGACACTTTCTTGGGGGATTTTTCTGATGATTTCAGCGACCAATCCTGAGCGAACTTCGCCTGTACCGCGGAAAATACCAACGGTGCCTGATTCTCTGGCTTCACCGATAACTTTCCATGCACCGGCACTTAGTTCAGTTTCCATTTGTTCGATCCATTCGTAGGGAGGGATGATTTTTTCGGCATCTTTACTTCCCACCTCACTAAGTACTGTGTAATTTTTAGACAGTGTTTGGATGTACTCACATTTGGTATCGTGGTTCATGTCTAGGCTACCGTCACTTACTTCTACATGGGTAAGGCCAAGCTTTTCAAGCAGGCGCAGGTAGTCATCGAATTGATTCCGGGCGATATAGGCTTCGAAGAGGGTGCCACCTAGATAGACGGGGATATTCTCGCTTTGATAGAGTTTAATTTTCTCTTGGATTTTTGGGGTGAAATACGAAGTTCCGAAACCCAATTTGATGATATCGGTATAGGGATTTCCGTTTTCCAAAAAATTCTCCACTTCACGCAGACTCAGTCCTTTATCCATCACCATGGTAAGACCGTTGTTGCGTGGTTTTGTACTACGTTCTGGGAGTTGAGATAGGTTAAAGAGTTCTTGATTCATGATCCTGTTCTGGGTTGGGTGTATTTTGCGATGCAATTGAGAATGGCGGTGGCCTTTTTCAATTCAGGTGCGAAGGTAAACAATTGAATGTGTTCGTTGGCGTTGATTTCTAGGGCTTTTTCAAGCACAAATATGGCTGCCGATGCTTGGCCGGACAAGTAGCAGAGGCCGGCGAGGCGATATAACAAACCGCTGTGTTGGGGGTTGTTTAGCAATCCGGTTTCAATGACATCTAGGGCTTTGTCTGACTCTCCAACTTCGTACAGGGAAGTACTGTAATCGAGCCAAACTTCGGGGTTGGTTGCATGCTCTACGGTGAGTGATTCATACAAGGCTTCCCACTTTTCCTGCATGTTTGCACCGAAGTATGCACTGGCGAGTACCATGCCATAATCAGATTCAAAATGGTCAAGGTCGTAGGCGCGTTCTAGGTAGGGGATAGCGGCAGCGTAATTTTCTTCGTAGTGCCATGTCAATCCCATTGAGTACCAACATTCTGCGTCTTGGGGTTGGTGTTTGAGGATTTCTTTATAGATGGAGCGACAGGTTTTCACGTCGCCTTGCTCGTAGTAACTCCAGGCCAAGAGTCCTTCCACTTCTGCGAACGTGCGTTTTGGAAAACGTGCTGCCAGCTCTGTGTAGGTGTTGATGAAATCTTGGTAATGGCCCAATTCATAGGTGCATTCCAAGAAGGTTACCCAAGCATCTGCGAAATTTTCGTTGATGGTAACAGCAAAGTCAAGGGCTTTGAGGGCTTGTTCATGATCGCCTTGTGCCATGTGTCCAGAGCCAAGCACATACCAAGCTTCGGCGGAATAGGGATCCTGATCAATGATGCGCTGAATCATGGGCAGTAGGGCGTCTATCAATCCACCTTCTTCTGCTTTTTCAATATATTTTTCGAGGATAACGCTGACTTCTGCACCGGTATCTAGGGCTTTTTCAAGTACGGGCATGGCCAAATCGAATTGACCGTGAAACAGAGAGATTTCCAAAAAATCTTCGAGCATGGCCTCTTCATCGCCCATGTTGGTAAGAACCGATTGCAGCTCTTCCATGGCTTTCTTTTTATGTCCTTGCAGACTGAAAATCAGGGCTTGCATGAAACCCAAAGCGGGTTCGAAAGGGGTGTATTGGAGGGCTTGTGCAACGTAGTTTCTCGCTTTTGCCAACTTTTGGTCACGCACCAACCATTCTGCCATATGCAAGGAGAATATGGGCATGTAGGGGTATTGCTGGATGGCGGTTTCAAGGATGACTTTGATGTAGGTATCCGCGCGATATTGGCCTGTTTTTGCGGGGAATTGACTGGCATAATACCGGTACAATTCCAACCATTCTCTGGCGGAGAAAGCAGATCGTTGTTTGCTCTCGAAGTCGCGTACCAGGGCATCTACATCGCCTTGAAATACATCTTCTTCTTCGTCGTCGTCCCAGTCAGATGAAAAGAAACTCATTGATTCAAATGTACTACCATACCAAATGGAGGTGTATTAGCCCTTGGGGTCTGTTCTTCCCCAACTTTTACACATACTTTTTGGTATGGCGTGGCAGTGGTTTATTTTACTGAAAAATATTGGTGGGTGGTTGCTAAATTGCGACTTCAAATGACTGCGAATTGGGTGTTATAGGCATTCAATGCGTGGCAAAATGTGTAAAATCGATATGTTAGCACCCATATTTTTTGGTATTGGCACGGGCTTCGTGATGAGTATTTCATTGGGTGCGGTGTTTTTTTTATTGATTCAAGCGGGATTGGCGGGTGGATGGCGGAAGGGGTTACCGCTGGCGTTGGGGGTAATTGCGGGAGATCTTATTTACGTGACTTTATCGCTGCATTTTTCCGAGGCCATAACGGAGACGTTGGTGAATTATCGGGGGGTAATTGCAAAATTGGGTGCCATCGTATTTTTGATTTTGGCTATCGTTCATGTGTTTAACCATCAAAAGGTGAAGGCACAGGGTTTGGATGAGCGATTGTTGCAAATGAAGGATTGGCAATTGTGGTTAAAATCGTTTGCTATCAACGTGTTGAATCCGGTGAATATCGCTTGGTGGTTGAGTTTGTATAGTTTGCCACCGGCCGCAGATTTTTCCTATTCGGGCAAGTGGATTTTTGGCATCACCACATTGGCCATGGTTTTGTGCACCGAATTGGGTGTAGCTTGGGGTGCAGGAAAAATAAAGGGGTATTTAACAGAAAGTAGAATACGGCAGATGGATTTGTTTTTGGCCGTATTGTTTTTGGCGATGGGGGTTTATTTGTTTACGGTCTGACAGAGTTCGGTCAGCACGGAATTGGTTGTTTTTGGGTGCAGAAATGCGATCATTTTGCCATCGGCGCCGGGTTTGGGTTGGGTGTGAATGAGTTCGAATCCACTGTTTGATTTTTCGATTAAAGCTTGGGCGATGTCATCCACTTCGAAGGCCAGGTGGTGTAATCCCTCACCCTTTTTTTCAATGAACTTGGCGATGGTACTTTGGTCGTTGCTGGCTGCGAGCAATTCAATTTTCACCTCGCCAACTTGAAAAAAAGAGGTAATAACGTGTTCACTTTCAACCACTTCTCGTTTGTAGGGTGATACGCCGAGCAGGCTTGTAAATAGGGCTTCAGAGGCCTCTAAATTGGCTACGGCTATGCCGATGTGTTCGAGCTTATTCATGGAAAAATTCACTACAAAGAACATTCTTTTGTGATAAAGTTGAAATAGCGAAACAATCTGCAACCATATGCGTTAATTTTGCAGTTTAGAAACACTCTAAATAATAAATACGAATATGTTGAAATTGCCCATATACCTTGACAACAATGCCACCACTCAGGTGGATCCGCGCGTGTTTGAAGCCATGACGCCTTACTTTTTGGAAGCGTATGGAAACGCGGCTAGTAAGAGTCACCCCTTCGGTTGGAAAGCGGAAGAAGCGGTTGACTATGCGCGTGAGCAAATCGCCCAGTTGATTGGCAGCAGTGAAAAAGAGATTATTTTCACCAGTGGTGCTACAGAGAGCAACAATTTGGCGATCAAAGGTGTGTTTGAAATGTATGCGAGCAAAGGCAATCACATTATCACACTGTCTACCGAGCACAAGGCCATTTTGGATACCTGCAAGCATTTGGAAAAGCAGGGTGCAGAAGTGACTTATTTGTCGGTTGGTGGCGATGGTCTAGTAACTGTTGAAGCCATTGAGGCGGCAATTAAACCAAATACAATTTTGGTTACTGTGATGTATGGTAACAATGAGTTGGGTGTGTTGCAGCCGATCAGAGAAATTGGCGCTTTGTGTAAGAGCAAAGGGGTATTGTTTCACTCAGATGCTACGCAAGCGGTAGGAAAAATACCTGTGGATGTGATGGCTGATCACATTGATTTGATGAGTTTTACAGCACACAAAATGTACGGACCAAAGGGTGTTGGTGCGTTGTATGTCCGCAGAAAAAATCCCCGTGTGAAGGTAACTGCACAGATGGATGGTGGTGGACATGAGCGCGGTATGCGCAGCGGTACTTTGAATGTTCCTGGTATCGTTGGTTTCGGTAAGGCTTGCGAAATTGCTCGCTTAGAGATGGCGGAAGAGGGAGCTCGTTTGCAGAAAATGCGTGATCGTTTGGAGGCGGCATTGTTGCAACTGGAAGAGAGTTATTTGAACGGCAACAAAGAGCATCGTTTACCACATACGAGCAACATCAGCTTCAAGTATGTTGAAGGTGAAGGGTTGATGATGGGGATCAAGGATATCGCCGTTTCGAGTGGTTCTGCCTGTACATCAGCTTCTTTGGAGCCCAGTTATGTATTGAAAAGTTTGGGCTTGGATGATGAGTTGGCGCATAGTTCGTTGCGTTTCGGCTTGGGAAGATTCACCACAGATGAAGAAATTGATTTTACCATCAAGTGTGTTTCTGAGGCCGTAAATAAGTTGCGCGACATGAGTCCTTTGTGGGAGATGTTCAAAGAGGGCATCGATTTGAAGAGCATCGAATGGAGTGAACATTAATCATTGTTTAGAATCTATCTAAATTGTAAATTTGTAAAAGAAAAAAACCATGGCATATTCAGATAAAGTAGTTGATCATTACACCAACCCAAGAAACATTGGCACATTGGACAAGTCCAAAAATACCGTTGGAACTGGCTTGGTAGGAGCACCCGAGTGTGGCGACGTAATGCGTTTGCAGATCGAGGTTAACCACGAAACAGGGATCATCGAAGATGCTAAATTCAAGACGTTTGGTTGTGGATCAGCCATCGCTTCTTCTTCTTTGGCAACAGAGTGGTTGAAAGGCAAGTCTATAGACGAGGCATTAAAGATTGACAACATGGAAATTGTTGAAGAGTTGGCATTGCCACCAGTGAAAATCCATTGTTCTGTATTGGCAGAGGATGCAATTCGTTCAGCCATCAATGATTACCGGGCTAAAAATGGCTTGGAACCCATTGAAAGCGAGAAAACCCACTTCTAATTTAGTGAACCATGATAGCTCAGGGAAATGAAATCACGATCACCGATAAGGCTTTGACAAAGGCCTATGATTTGATGCGTGAGTCGAACATTTCTGCAGCCGACCATTTTTTGCGTGTTGGCGTGAAGGGTGGTGGCTGTTCTGGTCTAACGTATGAGTTGGATTTTGACAATGAGAGCAAACCGGGCGACATGCAATTTGGCGATGAGCGACTCAAGATTGTGTGTGATATGAAGAGTTTTCTGTACTTGTGCGGTACCGAATTAGATTTTACAGACGGTTTGAATGGAAAGGGATTCAACTTCATCAATCCCAATGCGTCTCGCACTTGTGGTTGTGGTGAGAGTTTCTCCATTTGATGGAAACACTACCAATTCACACGCCTTACATTCAATTAAACCAAGCCCTAAAACTATTGGGATGGGTTGAGAGCGGGGCTATGGCGAATGAAGTCATTGACCAGGGTATGGTCGAAGTAAATCAACAACAAGAATTCCGACGCCGCAACAAATTGTACCCCGGTATGGTGATACAATTTGAAGGGCAGACCGCTACCATTACGGCGGAATAAAGACTTATACTACTACATTGATAATTCTTCCTTTCACAAGGATGAATTTTTTCAGAGGTTTTCCTTCCATCCATTTGATTACCAATTCATTGCTCAATACAGCAGCTTGAATGTCGGCTTCAGTGGTCGAGAGTTCAAATTCAATTTGGGCTCTTGTTTTTCCATTGATGCTGATGGGGTAATTGAATGAACTTTCTACCAAATACTGGGAATCATAGGTTGGCCAATTGGCGGTATGGATACTGTCTGAATGTCCCAATTGATGCCATAGTTCCTCGGTAATATGTGGTGCAAAAGGGGCCATTAAAATCAACAAGGTTTCCAAAATTTCTTGCTTTCGGCATTTCAGCGCACCCAATTCATTGGTGGCTACCATGAATGCAGAAACAGAGGTATTGAAGCTCATGGATTCAATATCTTCGGTAATTTTTTTGATGGTTTTGTACAGGATTTTCAATTCTGCGGGTGTGGGCGCTTCTTGTGAAACTGCCCATTGCTCACCTTCGTAGAACAATCGCCAGAATTTGCCAAAGAATCGGCTAACACCTTCGATGCCATGGGTATTCCAAGGTTTAGAATCTGTTAATGGACCTAGGAACATTTCATACATCCTGAGTGTATCGGCACCATATTGTGCGCAGACATCATCGGGGTTGACAACATTGCCCCAACGCTTACTCATTTTTTGTCCATCTTCACCCATAATCATCCCTTGATTCACCAATCGTTTGAATGGCTCGTCCCATGAGATTATGCCCAAATCGAATAGGAATTTTGTCCAAAAGCGACTGTATAGCAAGTGGCCGGTAGCATGCTCAGAGCCACCCACGTAGAGGTCGACTTGTTGCCAGTAATTGAGTGCTTCTGGAGAGGCCAATTGTTCATTGTTTTTAGGGTCGGTATAGCGGAGGAAGTACCAACTGCTGCCGGCCCAACCGGGCATGGTATCAGTTTCTCTTTTGCCTTGGGGTGTATTTACCCAAGTGGTAACTGCTGAAAGGGGACTTTCGCCATTGCCAGTGGGTTTGTAGCTATCAACTTGTGGAAGTTCAACGGGCAATTCTTGAATCAATTGGGGAATGCCTTCTTCGTTGTAGACAATTGGGAAGGGCTCACCCCAATAGCGTTGACGTCCGAAGCCTGCTTCGCGCAATCGGTAATTAACTTTTGCCTGTCCCCACCCTGCTTTTTCCACTTTTGCGATGGCGGTGCTGATGGCTTCTTTCATTGAGAGACCATCGAGAAATCCCGAATTAAAACAAATACCATCTTTGGCGATGTAGGCTTGTTCTAAGGGCAGGTCTAGTTCGCCATTGGCAGGTTTAATGACTGGGACAATGTTGAGGTCAAACGTTTTGGCGAAGGCAAAATCGCGCTCATCATGGGCGGGAACTGCCATAATGATGCCGGTGCCGTAATTGGCTAAAACGTAATCGCTGACCCAAACTGGGATGGGTTCGCCCGTGAACGGGTTTATGGCTTCCATGCCGGTAAAAACACCTGTTTTTGTGGTGTCGGCCATACGATCAATTTCGCTGCGATTTTTTGCCTTGTTGGCATATTCTTGAACGATAGGCCATTGATCTTCACTGCAGTATTCCGACAAGTTTTCAAGCTCAGGTGCAACCACCATGAAGGTGGCTCCGAAGATGGTATCAGGACGGGTAGTGAAAACTTTGAGTGTTTTGAGTGTGCCGCGAACTACGAAGTCGATTTCGGCACCCTGGCTTTTTCCAATCCAGTTGCGTTGAATTTCTTTGATGGCATCGCTCCATTGCAAGGTGTTGAGACCATCGAGTAAACGATCGGCGTAGGCGGTGATTCTCAGGCTCCACTGCCTCATTTTTTTACGCACAACGGGATATCCACCACGCTCACTTACGCCATTCACAACTTCTTCATTGGCCAATACGGTTCCCATGGCTTCGCACCAGTTTACCGTGGTTTCATCTACGAAAGCCAATCTGAATTGGTTGAGGATTTCGTGTTGTTGCAGGGGCGACATCTCTGACCATTCTTGGGCGGTGAATGGGTTTATTTTTCCACCATGGGCTTGAAAATTTTCAGATCCATGCAATTGAAAATGTTCAATGAGCTGGGCGATGGGGGCTGCTTTTTGAGTTTGTTTGTTGTACCAGTGTTCAAAGAAAAGGGCAAAAATCTGCTGGGTAAATTGATAATAATTGGGGTCGCAGGTTTTCACTTGTCGGTCCCAATCATAGGAGAATCCCATGATATTCAACTGTTCCCGAAACCGTTGAACATTTTGTTCGGTGGTTACGGCAGGATGTTGTCCGGTTTGTATGGCGTATTGTTCTGCAGGAAGTCCGAAAGCGTCATAACCCATTGGGTGAAGCACGTTATATCCATTGAGACGTTTGTAGCGTGCAACGATGTCGCTGGCGATATAACCCAGGGGATGTCCTACGTGCAACCCACTCCCAGAGGGATAAGGAAACATGTCGAGCACGTAATATTTGGGCTTATTTGTGTCAATGTCAACAGCGTATAACTGTGTGTTTTCCCATTGGCGCTGCCATTTTTTTTCGATTTCGGTGAAGGAGTATTGTGCTGACATAAAGGTTGCGGGTGCGAAAATACAATAGATGGCGGTTTTTTAACGACCTTTGCAGTTCATGGCCGATAGCAATTTTATTGATTACGTGAAGATTTGTTGCCGAAGTGGCAGCGGAGGCCCTGGCAGCAGGCATTATAATCGCACAAAAATGAATCCCCGAGGCGGGCCCGATGGAGGCGATGGCGGAAAGGGTGGAGATATTGTTTTAAAAGGGAATGCACAGTTGTGGACGCTGATACATTTGAAGTATCGCAAGCACGTGATGGCAACGGATGGTGTTGCTGGCAGCGAAAATCGCAGTTCGGGTGCTTATGGCGACTCGGTGGTTTTGGAAGTGCCATTGGGTACTGTGGCCAAAGACGCGGAAACGGGTGAAGTATTGTTTGAGATTACGGAGGATGGTGAGAAGAAGGTTTTGGTTCCTGGCGGTCGCGGGGGATTGGGAAACTGGCATTTCGCCAATAGTGTAAATCAGGCACCACAGTATGCTCAGCCTGGAGAGCCCGGAATTGAACAGTGGATAGTGTTGGAATTGAAGGTGTTGGCGGATGTGGGTTTGGTAGGATTTCCCAATGCAGGGAAGAGTACTTTGCTCAGTGTGATTTCGGCAGCAAAACCTGAAATTGCAGATTACCCTTTCACCACCTTGGTTCCCAATTTGGGCGTGGTAAATTACCGAGATTATCGGAGTTTCATCGTGGCAGACATTCCTGGAATTATTGAAGGAGCCAGTGAGGGTAGGGGGTTAGGTCATCGTTTTTTGAGACACATTGAACGAAATGCGGCATTGTTATTTTTGATTCCCGCAGACAGTCCAGACCACAAAAACGAATACCTCACTTTGTTGAGTGAATTGGAAAAATTCAATCCCGAATTGGTGGTAAAACAACGTGTTGTAGCGGTGAGCAAGGCGGATATGTTGGATGAAGAACTGAAGCAGGAAATCAGGGCTCAGTTGAAGGGGGTTGATGTTTTGTTTTTCAGTTCGGTTACCGAGCAAGGAGTGGATGAATTGTTGGATGTGCTCTGGAAAACAGTGTCGGCCGATGTCTAACAAATTTGGTGGGTAGTTTGTATTTTTGAAGATTAGAGTATCAATATAGAAAGATAGTATGAAAAGAATATTTGGATTGATTGTATTCAGTGGGTTGTTTTTTGGGTTTGCTAATGCGCAGACAGACAAGGCAGTTCCGTTTGTTTTCAGTATTGACAAGGAGAAAGTGTATGCGGATGAATTTGAGCGACAGTATTTGAAGAACATCAATTTAAAAGAGGATGCAGTTACTGCCAAGGATATTCAGAATTACTTGGATTTGTACATCAAATTCAAATTGAAAGTTCAGGATGCCAAAGACGCGGGTTTGGATACTGCTACTGCCTATGTGCAAGAGCTTCAAATGTATCGCGACCAATTGGCGAGAAACTATTTGTACGATCGTTCTGTGACCGATGCTTTGGTGAAAGAAGCGTACGATCGCATGCAAAGCGAGGTGAAGGTATCGCACATTCTAATCATGTGTTCACCAGATGCTTCGGAGGCAGATCAAAAGAAGGCATTGGATAAAATTGAAGGCATTCACCGCATGTTGATGCGTAATCCATCGGCGATGAATTTTGCCGACATTGCTAGAACTGAATCTGAAGATGTAGGGACGAAGAGCGCAGGTGGAGATTTGGGTTGGATGACCGCACTTCAAGTGGTTTATGAATTTGAAAATCAGGCCTACAACACGCCAGTGGGGGGTATTTCTCCGGTGTTCAAAACAGAATTTGGTTATCACATTTTGATGGTGACTGATAAGCGGACCAATCGTGGCGACATCAAGGTGAATCATATTTTGGTTCGTGTAATGAACAAGGACGAAAGTTCTGACACAGAAGCCAGAAAGAAGATTGACGAGATTGTGTTGAACATCAATTCGGGTAAAGAGACTTTTGAGAACATGGCCAGAACCTACAGCGAGGATTACAACAGTCGCTACAACGGCGGTGCAATGGATTATATCAACGTAACGCAATTTGTGGGAGATGTGGATCGACAGTATTGGGCTGACCAAGCTTTTTCGTTGAAAAAAGACGGGGACATTACGGCGCCATTCCGCACCAATTACGGTTGGCATTTGCTGCAAAGGGTGAATTTGAGGCCTCTGCGTTCCTTTGAAGACAAAGAAATGCGTTCCATTTTAAAAATGGATGTTCAGAAGAATCAGCGTTCACAAATTTCGGTTGATTCATTGGTGGTGAAGATCAAAAAGGAAAATGGATTTAAGTTGAATAACGCAGCTGTGGAAGCGGTGATTCAATATTTGGATAGCAACTTCATGAAGGGCAAGTTTGATGAATCAACGATGCCTGAAATGCATAAAGTGACCAAAGTTGATGGTAAGAAGAAAACGACCACAGAGTATAACTTGCGCAAAATGGAAGTCTTCCATTTGGGTGATGAATCATACTCAGTGGCTGATTTGTTCACCAATTTCACCTACAACACCAAGCCTGTTTTGGGTACAAAAAAGGAGGGTGTTGAGCGTATTTTGAATGCTTGGATTGATAAAACTTGCGTGGAATACCAGAACGATCATTTGGAAGAAAAATCGGTGGAGTTCCGCGACATTTACCAAGAGTACAAAGAGGGAATTTTGATGTTCAACCGCATGCAGCAGTTGGTTTGGGATCGTGCAAACAACGATACAGTTGGATTGAAAGCCTATTTTGCACAACATCAGGGCGAGTACAACTGGGGCAATCGTTTTGATATTGCGGTCTATTTCTGCAACGACGCGAAAATGATGAAGACGGTGGCAAAGCAAGTGAAAAAAGGCATTTCAGCGGATAGTTTGCGCAGACAACACACCAAGCAGAACATTTTGGATTTCAGCTATCGCGCTGGAAAATTTGAGAAGAGCGATACATTCTTGTTTTCACCTTCTCCCATTTTGAAATCGCTGTTTGATGATTTGAATGCCGAAAAACCCAAATACAACAAGCCTGGCATTTATCAAGTTGGACAAGTAGGCGGAGATTTTGTGGTTGTTAAGGTGAATGCCTTCTTACCTGCAGGTCCAAAGACTTTGGATGAAACCCGAGGTCCTGTGGCTTCCCGATATCAAGAGCAGTTAGAGCGCGAGTGGATTGAATCGCTCAAAGTGCGATATGCAGTGACTGTCAATGAATCGGCGATGAAGGCCATCGAAGCGAAACTGGTAACCAAGAAATAAGGTGTTAACATTGCAACATTTGCGTGGGATTTTGACAGGGGTAGTGGTTTCACTACTTGGTTCTGCGCATGCACAAATAAAATCTAGCGGCCCCTATTTGCCACCGCAATATGTGGATGGGGTTATGGCTGTGGTTGGAAGCAAAATCATTCTTCAAAGCGATTTTGAAACGGAAAAAATGCAGATGACCAAAGGGGCTACACTGAAGGATTCTCAGCAGACCCAATGTCGGTTGTTGGAAGACATGATTATCCAGAAGTTGTTGTTAAACCAGGCTGAATTAGACAGTTTGGTGGTGCCTGAAGATCAATTGGAAAGTGAGATTGATAATCGATTGCGTTACTATCAACGTCAGGCGGGCAGTATGTCTGAGCTTGAAAAGTATTTGGGAAAAACGGTGAATGAGTTCAAGGAAGATATCCGTCCTAAAATGCGTGAACAGTTGATGGCAAAGCAGATGTACGCAGAGATCACAAAGAACATCCGCATATCGCCCCAAGAGGTTAAGTTATTTTACGATTCAATTCCCCAAGATAGTTTGCCTATTATCCCAACAGAGGTAGAGGTTGGACAGCTGAGTATTGAGCCGATGATTACGGCAGAAGCCAAGGATTTTGCGAAGATGCAGTTGGAAGATATTCGCGCAAGGGTGATGCGGGGAGAGAGTTTTGAAAAATTGGCGCGTGCGTATAGCATGGATCCAGGTTCGAAAAGTCAGGGTGGGTTGTTGCCAGAATTTGGCAGGGGTGAAATGGTGCCTGCATTTGAGCGTATGGCCTTTCGATTAAAGACAGACAGTGTAAGTCCGATATTCGAAAGTGAATTTGGCTTTCATATCATGAAGTTGTTGAAGCGCAGGGGTGAGCGGGTATTGGCATCGCACATTTTGATTCGCGCGGAAAACACGACCGAGGATTATAAAATCGCGAGTTTAAGGGTTGACAGCGTTTACCAGTTGATTACCAGCGGTAAGATGATGTGGTGTGATGCGGTGAAAAAATACGCTACTGAAGATAAATTCAATAGAGATGCGAAGGGCAATTGCGGATTCATGTTGGATCCAATGACAGGTATGCAGAAAACCACATTTGATGCCTTGCCTAGCGATGTGAAAAAGGTGGTAGACAAATTGAAGCCGGGGGAATTTAGCGAACCAGAGATGGTTACCACCCAAGATGGCAGATCTGTATACAGGATTATTTATTTGCAGTCATTTGTAGCACCACACCAAGCGAATTTGGTTCAGGATTACAGTCGAATCCAAATGGAGGCAGAAAATCGCAAAAAGCAAAAAGCTGTTGATGCATGGGTGTTGAAGCATCGCACAAAGACGTATATCCGTATCAAAGCACGGAATTTGGATTGTGATAATTTATCGGTTTGGGAGCATGAGTAATTCGGTCGCACAAGCAAAGGAATTTGGGGAGAAAGTTTCTGCGTTAAAGGCGGAAATTGAGAAGGTGGTTGTGGGCCAGGAAGAGGTAGTTGAAGCCCTTTTAAATGCGGTTTTTTGTCACGGCCACGTATTGATGGTTGGCGTGCCAGGATTGGCAAAGACTTTGTTGGTGAAAACGTTGGCTCAGACCATGGATTTGTCGTTCAACCGCATCCAATTCACACCAGATTTAATGCCTTCGGATATTGTGGGCAGTGAAATTTTGGATGACGCGAGGAAGTTTCATTTTGTGAAGGGTCCGATTTTCTCTAACATCATTTTGGCGGATGAAATTAACCGTACACCGCCCAAAACGCAGGCCGCTTTGTTGGAGGCGATGCAGGAGCGACAGGTGACGGCAGCAGGACAGCGGTATGATTTGCCGGAACCATTTTTTGTATTGGCGACACAGAATCCGATTGAGCAGGAGGGAACATATCCATTGCCGGAAGCCCAGTTAGATCGATTTATGTTTCAGGTGATTTTGGATTATCCCAAATTTACGGATGAGGTAAATATTTTGAAACAAACCACGGGTTCAGGGTCTCAGCAGGCATCTACTGTGATGAATGCGTTGGAGATTCGGGCATTTCAGTCGTTGGTTCGCGATGTTCCTGTGACAGATTTTGTGTTTGAGCAGGTGGTTGAGATGGTTCAGAAAACGCGACCAAACACGGCTGGGGCACACGAGATGGCACAAACTTATTTGTCATACGGTGCAGGTCCGAGGGCAGGTCAGAATTTGATTCTGGCAGCCAAATGTCATGCTTTGATGCACGGCAAATTTTCGGTTGACCGAGAGGATGTTGTGGCGGTATCGAAGTGGGTTTTGCGACACAGAATTGTGCGAAATTTCCGTGCTGAGGCCGAAGGTATTACGGCAGATCAGGTGATTAGCGCTATTTGCGGCTAGTTTATTTGCTTTTTTCGCGACAGCCAATAACAGCGCATACGGGACATTTTTCTGGAATATGTCCGCGTGCTGGACAGAATTCACGCCCCATAAAAATGATTTGCAGGTGAGCTTTGTTCCAACGATCCTTGGGTATGAGTCGTTTCAAATCTCTTTCTGTTTCTTCTACGCTTTTTGCTGCGCTTAAACGCCATCGATAGGCCAAGCGATGGATGTGGGTGTCTACGGGAAATGCGGGCACGCCAAAGGCTTGTGACATCACCACTGAGGCCGTTTTATGTCCAACACCCGGCATCGCTTCAAGTGCTTCAAAGGAGGCGGGTACCTCACCGTTGTGCAGTTCCATGATCATTTTCGACAGGCCGTAGATGCCTTTGCTTTTCATGGGTGAAAGTCCGCAAGGTCTAATGATATCTTGAATTTCTTCCACACTGAGTTTCAGCATATCGGCGGGGTTGTTGGCTTTTGCGAACAGGTGGGGTGTGATTTGATTTACGCGTTCATCGGTGCATTGGGCACTGAGGAGCACTGAAACCAAGAGGGTATAGGCATCGGTATGGTTTAGGGGAATGGGTGTTTCTGGATAGTGTTGTTCCAGGGTATCTAGAATAAACTGAACACGTTGAGATTTGTTCATGGTATCAGAAGAAGTGAAGGTGATCTTGGGGAGAAGAAAGCGGTGTATTGGCGAATGCCTTAGCGAAGGTGTTGGGCGATAGTGGCTGTTGGATTACTTGTTCACAGGCGTTGGTCCATATGGGTGTATGGTTAACATCATGAAGGCTGAATTGGGTAATTATTCCTTTGGTGACTTCCATATCAAGCAGGTAGGATGTGCCTTGAAATTCAAATTCTCTGTGGTGTTTGTAGTTGGGAGAATAACCAAGAATCCAGTGGTCTTGGGAAAATTTTTCTTGTTGCAGGGCGATGATGGCTTGGTTTTCCTCTGGTTGAATGGCTGATATAGTTGCGTTGAGCAGCGGTATCAGGGCGTTTGAGAGATGATGTATGGTTTGCGAAATATTGGCCAGTTGGGGATGGTGATCGGCGAGGTTTGTGACGGCGCTTTGATTGCTTTTAACGGCTTTGTCTTGGTAGGAGCCTGATGTTTTCAATGCGGCACCTAGGTTGTGAATATTGGCATTCAGCAGCAGGGTGCCATGATGCAGCACGCGTTTTTGCTGTTGGAAGATATGCTGTGCATTGCCGGAGAATTTGAGACCTTTATAGAGTAGGTCATCGCGTTCTGAGTAGGTAGATTCAATTCCGAGTGACGCTAGGGCGATGCGGATGGGTTCGAGGAATCGTTTGTAGTTTACGGCTTTATCTAGGGTTGTTCCCAGGTCTTGGATGAATGCGAAATTCAGGTTTCCAAGGTCGTGATAGACGGTGCCGCCGCCGCTCACGCGGCGGGCGGCCTTGATACCCAACGCCTGACAGGCGGCATAATTAATCTCGGCACATAAATTCTGGTGTTTGCCACACACAACGGCAGATTCGCTCTGCCAAAATAAAAAGAGGTTTTCGTTGGTATGATGCAAAAAATGGGCTTCCGCCGCGAGATTGTAATAGACATCCGTGGAGGGCGAAACGATAAAACGCATGGGGCTTGGCATTAGGTGGCCGATTTGGAGCGACGTAATTCGAAGTTCTGACCCAAGTATACTTTTCTCACCAATTCATCGCTTGCTAGCTCCTCAGCGGTGCCGTGCTTGAGCAATTTACCTTCAAAAAGGAGGTAGGCCCTATCGGTGATACTCAGGGTTTCCTGTACGTTGTGATCTGTGATTAAGATGCCAATGTTCTTCTGTTTGAGTTTGGCAACGATTTGTTGTATGTCTTCTACTGCGATGGGATCAACCCCAGCGAATGGTTCGTCTAACAAAATGAATTTGGGATCTGTGGCAAGTGCACGGGCGATTTCGGTTCTACGACGTTCACCCCCTGAAAGTACCTTTCCCAAGTTTTTACGCACTCTGCCTAAGCCAAATTCTGCGATGAGCGACTCCAATTTTTCGTTTTGCTCGGCTTTTGATAGCTTGGTCATTTCAAGGATGGCTTGAATGTTCTCCTCTACGCTCAATTCGCGAAAAACCGAAGCTTCTTGTGGCAGGTAACCCACGCCATGTTGGGCGCGTTTGAACATAGGCCATGAGCTGATGTCGGTATCTTCAAGGTAAACATTGCCTTCGTCTGGACGTACGAGTCCAACAAACATGTAAAAAGAGGTGGTTTTACCGGCGCCATTTGGCCCAAGGAGTCCAACTATTTCACCTTGGTTTACTTCTACGCTCACGTCGTTCACAACGCGCTTTGCACCATATTGCTTTACCAGATGTTCTGAGCGTAGTTTCATCTTTACAAATATAGGGCAAAAAATAAAGGGCTTCCGCGCAGCGGAAGCCCTTTTAAGTGGTACAATTTATTCGTACATTTGTACCGGCGGTACGGCCAGCTCCCCATTCACTTCCCCAGGGCCGGAAGGCAGCAAGGACAATGGGTTGTAGCGGCGCGATACCGCCTTTTTTATTTTATAATCTTAGTACTGATTTGATTTCTTAGGGCTACGGCCTGCACCACCCCAACGGGTATTGTTGCGATTGCCATTTCCACCAGATCCACCTGCATTAGCACCTTGGTAACCACCAGAGGGCCTATCGCTTGTGCGACTTTCGCGGGGTGAAGAAGAGAAATTTGAACCAGCTTTGAATCCGCCACGATCGTTACCGAATCCGGCACTGCGATCAGATCCACCTTTGTATCCACCGCCATTGCCGCCGCTGTAGTTTGAGCTAGCGCTGGCGTTTCCGCCGTAGCTTGATCCTCCACCATAGCTTGAACCACCGCGATTTCCACCGTAGCTTGATCCGCCGCGATTTCCGCCGTATCCACCGCCACCGCGGTTTCCACCATATCCACCGCCACCGTTTCCGCCGCGACTCTTGTTTCCGTATCCTCTGTGGAAACCAGATCCACCGCCGTTACCGCCACCGCTTCTGCGCTGTGGTAATTCAATGCGATAATCGTGCTCCATTTCGGTCATGCACTCACGTCCATGTACCTTATAAATTTGCTCAAGCAAGTTTACTTCTGAGCGCTCACAGAATGAAATGGCAATACCTTCGGCACCGGCGCGACCTGTACGACCAATACGGTGTGTGTGGGTATCCGCATCCATGGCGATGTCGAAGTTCAATACATAGTTTAGTTCTTTTACGTCTACACCACGGGCAGCTACGTCAGTGGCGATCAACAATTTGGCACGTCCACGTTTGAACATATCCAAGTTGTTAGAACGCTCACGCTGAGATTTGTCGCCATGAATCGCAACGGCTGAATAGCCATCGTCTTTCAGACTCATTACCAATTTGTCTGCACCATGCTTTGTTTTGGTAAATACCAACATCGCTTCAATGGCTGGATCTTCCAACATGTCGCGCAGCAAAGCATATTTGTTGTTGCGGTCTACAGCGAACAACCACTGGGTGATTTTTGGTTTGTCTTCGATGTTCGGAAGAATATCGATGTGTTCAGGATCAACCAACATTTCAGAAGCCAATTGCTTGATTTCTCTTGGTGCAGTGGCTGAGAACAACAAGGTTTGTTTGCGTTCGGCCAACATCAACTTGCCAATGGCACGGATATCAGCAACAAAGCCCATGTCGAGCATACGATCACACTCATCCAATACAAACGTTTGGATGCCTGATAAATCGATGAAACCTTGTTCGATCAAATCGAGCAAACGTCCGGGAGTAGCAATAATTACCTGACAACCGCGACGGATTTCTTGTACTTGACGCATTTGAGAAACACCACCATAAACCAGGGCGATGCGAAGGTTGGTTCCACTGGCGTATTTCTTGAAGTTATCAGAAATCTGATGCGCCAATTCACGGGTAGGTGCCAATACCAAAGCATGTGTTTTGCGTTGGGGGTTGGCCATAATTTGTTGAATGATAGGGATGGCGAACGCTGCAGTTTTACCAGTACCCGTGGGGGCTGTTGCAAATAGGTCGCTTCCTTTTAAAATGGTTGGGATGGCCAATGCTTGGATTGGCGTTGGATTGGTGTAGCCCTGTTGCGAAACAGACTTCACCAAGGGGGCGATTAACCCCAATGATTCAAATGATTGCATGTATGTTTTTTAGATTACTGTCTTACGCGAAACACTTCTGAGCTAGTGTTTTTATCGCAAACGCACAATGAAAGCACGTTGTTAAAGACTGACTCTAGATGAATTAAGCGGCGCAAAGATACAAAGAATAAATCAACATTGGTATAATTCCTAGAATATAAAGCTATATTGGTCGTATTTTTGAATTTGTATGAGCACGCAGGACATTCAATTCAATAAGAATGAAGATTTGAACAAGCAGGAGTGGGATTTGGCAAAATCGAGGTTGGAGAAGATTTATGGCGGGGGTGGAGAGAAGGCTGCAGCCAAGCAAAAGGAGAAGGGGAAAATGCTTTGTCGCGAGCGAATTGACTATCTGCGTGATCCCGGTTCTGAGTGGATAGAAATTGGGGCTTTTGCGGGTTATGAAATGTATGCTGAGTATGGAGGTTGTGTGGGTGGTGGCGTTGTTACCGGTATTGGATATGTTGGTGGTAAGCAGTGTGTGATTGTGGCCAATGATGCTACGGTCAAGGCCGGTGCATGGTTTCCGATCACCGGAAAGAAGAACTTGAGGGCGCAGGAAATCGCCATGGAAAATCGCTTGCCCATCATTTATTTGGTTGATAGTGCGGGGGTGTTTTTGCCCATGCAAGATGAGATTTTTGCTGATAAGGAGCATTTCGGACGGATGTTCCGCAACAATGCCCATATGAGTGCGATGGGAATTACCCAAATTGCTGCGGTGATGGGTAGTTGTGTGGCGGGTGGTGCTTATTTGCCAATCATGAGCGATGAAGCCTTGATCGTAGAGGGTAATGGAAGCATCTTTTTGGCGGGTAGTTACTTGGTGAAGGCGGCGATTGGTGAGGACATCGACAATGAAACGCTGGGTGGTGCTACTACGCAAACCGAGATTTCGGGTGTGATTGACGATAAGTTTCCGGATGATCCAACCTGTTTGGATCGCATTCGTTACATCATGGATAAAATTGGCAAATACGAGGAGGCGGGATTTGATCGCATCGCATCGTCTCAGCCAACCAAAAAAATGGAGGAGATTTGGGGGATTTTGCCGAATGAGCGTAACAAGCCCTACGATACGATGGAGGTGATTGAGCGATTGGTCGATAACAGTGAATTTGAGCAGTATAAAGAGGGCTATGGCAAGTCGATTTTGTGTGGTTATGCGCGAATCGATGGCTGGGCGGTGGGTATCGTGGCGAATAACAGAGAAATCGTAAAGAGTAAGAAGGGCGAGATGCAGTTTGGCGGGGTTATTTACTCAGACAGTGCGGATAAGGCGGCGCGATTCATCATGAATTGCAATCAGAAGAAAATTCCTTTGCTGTTTTTGCAGGATGTTACTGGGTTTATGGTGGGCAGTAGGAGTGAGCATGGCGGTATCATCAAAGACGGCGCGAAAATGGTGATGGCGATGAGCAACAGTACCGTTCCTAAGTTTACGGTGGTGATGGGCAACAGTTATGGTGCGGGGAATTATGCGATGTGTGGCAAGGCGTACGACCCTCGTTTGATTGTGGCGTGGCCGGGTGCGAAGATTGCAGTAATGGGTGGCGAGCAAGCGGCAAAGACCTTGTTGCAAATTGAAAAGGCGAGTTTGAAGGCCAAGGGAGAAATCATTGATCCGGAAGTAGAGAAGCAGTTGTTGGCAAAAATCACCGACCGATACAATGCGCAGACAACGCCATATTATGCTGCGGCCCGTTTGTGGGTGGATGCGATTATATCGCCGATGGATACCCGTAAATGGATTTCAATGGGCATTGAAGCAGCCAATCACGCACCGGTGAAGCCTTTTAACCCTGGGATTTTGCAGACCTAAACTGCGTTTGATAGGTTTGTATCCAATCGTTGACCGTCATTTTTTTGGCCAGTTCCGCTAGGAGATTTAGCGGCACATCTTCGGCTTTTTTGAATCTCACACAACCTTTTCCCATGTCGATTTTTTTGACGCTGTGTTTGGGCCATTCACTTTGAAACCAATCAAGTAGCGCAGTGCTGCCATAAAGACCCATGTGGTGCAGGGCGATGTGCGCCTTGGTGGAGCCGATGTTGATGAAGGGCAGTGGCAGTTTGGGGTTGCAGTGGTATCCATCGGGGAAAATGCTGTGCGGCACTACAAAGCCAATCATGCCGTAACTCATTACTTGCTGAAATCCTTCGGGCAGGTTTTCGGAGAGTGTGTTTGCGATGGCTTCAACGATTTTTTGTCGGTCTGCCGGCAACTGCGCGATATATTCTTCGGGGGTTTGGATGGAGGTTTTGGTCATGGTTTGGGGCATTTAAGGATGCAAAATTATTGATTAGTATTCAACATATCTGGGTCCTTTGTAGCGGG
>JAHEMG010000164.1 GCA_024643755.1 Flavobacteriales bacterium
CGCCAGTGAGCCCGGTTAACATCGCCTTAGCGGTTTCATCGGTATACCCACCTTTGGTGTCTGAAATGAATAAATTGGGGTTGTCGAAAAGCCCATAAGAAGAGCAAAAGATGTCCATAAATCCATCATTGTTGAAGTCTTCAATGATAGCCGCACCGGCAAGTCCGTCCACATCCACGCCCAATTCAATGGCCAAATTTTCCAGTGGGACAAACCCAGTAACTTTTTCATCCAGTGCTGCAAAGTCGATGTAGTGTTCTTTTGGAACTTCAGAAGGGTATTTCCCTAAAGTCATATAGGCGATGTTCATCAGCCATTTACTCTGGTAGTCAGTGGGGTATTTTCTTAGGATTTGGGTGTAAAACTCAATGGCTGTTAGAGAGCCCTTGGTTTTTTTGTGAAATGCCTTTGGCTGCAATGGAACAATGCAACTTGCAGAATTGTGGTTGGCGATGCAGTTATCATTTTCACCCATCCGCAAATAAGCCACAGCGAGAAGGTCGAAAACCTTTTTAAAATTTGGGTCAGACAGTGCCGCTTCGCCTCCGCCTGGATATTTGTTGATCATGGCTGACGCTGTTTTAATGCATTCATCTACACTGCCCGCATTCAATAACTCAAAACAATATTTTGTTTCCCAATTGATGATGTCTACAGGGTTGGTATAGCTATGCGATTCTTGCAGCATTTTCGCTGCTTTTCTTCCACTGAGAAAATAATTGGTGTTTGGGTCGGCGATAGTGTTCAAACTATCAAGAACGTGCACCATTTTGCGATTTCCTTCAAATCGCGGATCTTCATTTGGATCGATGGTTTGTTGGCAGGCGGTAAAAAGTAATCCGGTAAGAACAAAAGTGACTGTGGTAATTTTTTTCATGTATGCTGGGTGATACTATGCTTTCTAAACGCCTTATTGCCCTCAATATTTTTGGGGGTGCTGAATTTTGACATATAAACAACCATTCAAACAAAATCGGAAACAAATCTGAAACAAATCATGGAGAAATCATTGAAATCAATCCGGAAATAATTGTGCTCTTTGGTGGAAAATATGGTGAAAAAGACCCACTGATTTCATTTACGTTTGTGTTCAAAATAAAATCGCTTGTCAGAAAAAATTTACACCCTCGAACACATTGACCCTCAAACCTTTTTCGGGCCAAACAACCTCAACCTAACCATTATTAAATCGAAGTTTCCCAAGTTACAAGTGGTTGCTCGGGGAGAAGAAATCAAACTCTTTGGCGATGATGCCTCCATTGAAGCCTTTGGCCAGGCCATGAAACAATTGGAAAAGGTGTTTTTAAAGAACAAGGAATTGAATGAACACATGGTTTTGGAAGCACTAGAAGGGATTACCGTAGAAAAACCGAGTGATGCTGCAACAGGTCCAAACCTTATTTCAACGGGCGATACGTTATTGATTGGTACTCGCGGACAGCAAATCAAAGCCCGCACGCGAAACCAAGTTAAAATGGTCAATACCGCCAAAAAGAATGATATCATTTTTGCTATCGGACCGGCGGGCACAGGAAAGACTTATACCGCAGTGGCCATCGCAGTATTGGCGTTGAAAGAGAGAGAAATTCGTAGGATTATCCTTACCCGTCCTGCCGTTGAAGCAGGGGAAAACTTGGGTTTTTTACCAGGTGATTTGAAGGATAAAATCGATCCATACTTGAGGCCATTGTACGATGCGTTGGAAGATATGATCCCCAACGACAAACTGAAAAGCATGATTGAAAGCAGAACGGTAGAAATCGCCCCGTTGGCCTTCATGAGAGGTAGAACGCTAGACAATTGCTACGTGATTCTAGATGAAGCACAAAACAGTACCGATCTTCAATTGAAAATGTTCCTAACCCGTATGGGCCCAAATGCCAAATTGATTATCACTGGCGATTTAACGCAGGTGGATTTGCCCAGAAAACAACAAAGTGGCTTGAGTAGGGCACTTCGATTGTTGAAAAATATCAAAGGCATTGGCATGATTCAATTGGATACCGACGATGTGGTTAGACACCGACTCGTCAAAGAAATTGTACACGCCTACGACAGAGACGCGGAATGTGAAAAAGATTCATCAGAAAAGAGTTAAGCATCAAATATTTTTGCCATTAACATTATATGTCACTGCAA
>JAHEMG010000038.1:0-8701 GCA_024643755.1 Flavobacteriales bacterium
TGCAAACCGTATATTTTATTTTGCATTTTTTGCCTTGATGTTTGTGGGATTGCTGGTTTTTCCTATATCACATTCTGGCGATGGATATGGATATGCAGCGGATTCGCTTCAATACAAGCACAATTTACCCGCACTGCTATCACCTCACCATTTACTGTACTTGCCATGGTGTAATTTTTTTCTACCACTTTGGCAATCCATGGGTATAGATCCTTTGGCGGGTTTCACTGCATTAAATTTGGTATTTTGTTTCGGCATTTTGGAAACAATTCGGACTTGGTTGATGCATTACCAAGTCAGTGAATCCCTTACCAGTATTTTGCAGTGGATTGTACTCGGATCTTTTGGTTTATTGCGCTTTGCCTTAGAGAATGAAACCTATATAATGCCTTTGTTTTTAGCCTTGTTGGGTTCGTACCTCTTGGAAGTTAAATCGAATAGTCAGGGGAACAACCTATTGGGTTGGAGCTTGCTCTGTTTGAGTGTTTTATTTCATCAATCCTATGTTTTCTGGCTCACTGCCTACATGCTTAAGTCGTTAAGAAACAAGCAATTCATGCAGCCATTACTTTCAGTGGCTCTCGTTATTGGAACATATGTTTGGGCTGCTCACATCACCGAATCTCCTTCTTTATGGTCTTTTGTTTTTCACGATGTGGAAAGTGGTTTGGTAGAAACCCGAATCGGAATAAAACATGCAGTATTTTTTACCATTAATTTGGTGCGCACACTGTTTCAAGTACACGGAAATTGCCTAGACATCCTGCTTCAATGGCGATTTTTGGGGTTGATCGGTGTTGGTGGACTTCTGCTAAGTCTTGTGTCCATTTTTCGACTAATTAAAACTTCTTTTGTCAACCGGAGCCAACCACTCTCAACGCGACTTAAAATATTCAAACCCTGTGTGAACGAGCCGCTTTTTTGGGCGATGATGTTGCATATGGCCTTTGCATTTTACAGCGTGGGGAATGCAGAGTTTATGATTATGCTATTTCCACTCTTGGTAATTTTGTGGGCAAAGTTGAATCAAAAGCGCGATCAATCACTTCTTAAGCGCCCATTGACGGGAATTGGATTGGGATTGTGGGTTTACCATTTTGTTTTTGTGTTATCGCCCCTGTTTTTGTGTTCTTTTGATGATTCAGGCAAAATCGCGAAGGCGATGATCCAATCTTCATCAAACATCGCTCAAAATGACGATCAGAACGACCCTATACGATACATTATCATTTCCAATCAAGCGAAAGCAATCGAAAATGCCCATGAATATTTTCAGCGAAAAAACAGACAGGTAATATGTGAAAATGCTTTGTTTTATTTGCCATCATCGGATAATGACGTTCAAAAATTATCTGCCCTGATTCAACAGCACAAAACCGCTGTTGTCATTACAGACGATTCGTATTTGCTATCCTCAAATAGTCACGTTAGTCGCGCTGGAATGTCGAACAATCCCGCATTCGTTCAATGGATTCAACAACTTCATTGGAATCGTTGGAAGGCAATCGATATTGCATCGCCCCGACGAAAAATTCAACTGTATCAGTTAAAGAATTGATTGGTTGAATTCATAAGATTCCATCAATCGCAAACTGCGATTTTCCAATTTGCAGATGGTACCGCCGAACTTTTGTATCAATCGATAATCGTGGGTTGCCATTAAAATGGCCGTCCCTTCGCGTGCAATCGATTTCAACAAAGCCATAATTTCATCGCTCACTTCTGGATCGAGGTTACCCGTGGGTTCATCGGCCAACAAAACTTTGGGTTCATTCAATAATGCCCGAGCAATCACCAATCGCTGCTGCTCGCCCCCACTCAATTCAGCTGGAATTTTATAATCCTTCGTTTGAAGTCCCACCTTCTCCAAAACCGCTTTACAGCGATCTAACATCTCGTGCTTGTTTTTCCAACCGGTTGCTTTCAGCACGAACATGAGGTTTTCTAGCACATTTCGGTCTGTCAATAATTGAAAATCTTGGAAAACGATCCCCAACTTTCTCCTTAAAAAAGGAACGTCTTTTTTCGACAAACCTCTCAAATCATATCCAGCGATATTGGCTTCTCCGTCTTGCAATGGCAACTCGCCATACAGGGTTTTGAGCAGCGAAGACTTACCAGAACCTGTGCGTCCAATCAAATACACGAATTCGCCTTCAGAAACTTGAAGGTTCACCTCTTGTAATATTGCAATACTGCCTTGATGAATGGTTGCCTTGGAGATGCTAATAGGATTTTCCACGATTCAAAGGTATCAAACTGACGATTGTTGGCGTTTATCAGTTTTACACAGTTTTCGATTGTGTAATTTTTTGGACTGCGAACGTTTCATTTAGCCGCAATGACTTCACCATTCGATTGGCGATTTGCCGCGTGACATCAGAATTTCATTGATAGTTGAAAATGGTTTAGATCCGAAGAACCCGCTATATGCCGATAGCGGACTTGGATGCACGCCTTCGATAACTACGTGTTTGTTCATGTCGATCAATGATTTGAACGATTGGGCCTGTTTACCCCACAAAAGAAAAACGACATCATCAACCTGTTCATTGATTTTGCGAATCACCAATGGTAACAGGCTTTCCCATCCAATATTTTTATGAGACAGCGGATTGGATGCTTGCACCGATAACAGGGAATTCAGCAATAATACCCCTTGTTTGGCCCAAATTGTCAAGTCGCCACCTTGCTCAATTGCTTGGATGCTTTTGTTGGGATACTCATCGCGCAGTTCGTTTAGCATATTTCGAAGGGATGGCGGTAAAGCAATACCCCGATTCACGGAAAAGGCGAGTCCGTTGGCCTGCCCTTCTTGATGATATGGATCTTGTCCGATTATCACGCATCGCAATGAAGACAACGGCGTTAGCTCAAACGCCCTGTAACGCAAGGATTCAGGCGGATATACAATTATACCTTGTGACAAATCCGCGCTAAACTTGGATCTAATTCGTTGATAGTCCGGACTTTCCCAGAAGATCTCTAATAACAATTGCCAATCATTGTCGAACTGGCCGTTTTTAGGAGCGTCTGACAATTCCATGGCTACTTTAATTGAGCAAGTCCTCTAATTCTTCGAGGTTCAAACTGGAAAGTATTGAATCTTCGTCGGGAATCACACTTTCAGCCAAGGCGGCTTTCTTCGCTTGTAAGGCCAAGATCTTCTCCTCGATGGTGTCTTTTGTGATGAATTTGTAGGAGAACACAGGTTTGTCTTGTCCGATTCTATGCGCCCTATCTTCCGCTTGTTTCATGGTAAAAGGATTCCACCATGGGTCGGCAAGGAATACATAATCAGCTGCAGTCAGGTTCAATCCACTGTTTCCAGCCCTTAAGCTCAGTAGGAATACACGCTTTTTATCGTCGTTTTGGAATAAATCAATTTGTGCTTGTCTCTCCTTTTCGTCCATCGAACCATCCAAATAACAATACTCCACACCTTGCTGTTCGAACATGTCTTCAAACACCTTTAAATACCCAACAAATTGAGAGAAGAACAACACTTTGTGACCATTTGCCACAGCTCTCAGCAACATTCGCATGATTTCATCGTCTTTGCCGCTTCCGCCCTCATAGTTGACGTCCTTAAGGGTTGGATTCAGGGCGATTTGTCGCAGGTGCATCAATCCGTTGAATATCTTTAATCGCGATTTTGAAATACCCAACTCAGTCACGTGGTTCAGTATTTCATTGCGATATTGATTTTTCACAGACTCATAGAGTTCTGCTTGCTCCGCACTCATCTCGCAAAAGTGTACTTTTTCGATTTTTGGCGGCAATTCTTTCATTACCTGTTTTTTGGTTCGGCGAAGTACGAATGGATCGATCAATTTCCTTAGTTCCTCTGTTTTTTGGGGATTGGCGCCTTTTTCGATCGGACGGATAAATTGCTTTTCGAAATAGGTGTAGCTTCCCAACAAACCTGGATTCAGGAAATTCATTTGACTCCAAATATCCAACAAGGTATTTTCAATCGGTGTACCGGTGAGGGCGATCCGACTTCTGGATTGCAGTTTTAGCAATGCCCGAGATGTTTGGGATGACGGGTTTTTTATGGCCTGGCTTTCATCCAATACGATGCAGTTGAAGCGATAGTTTCTCAAAACCTCAACATCATTCCTCATGGTGCCATAAGACATCACTACTAAGTCGAGTTCGCCAAACGTAGACACCATTTTTTGTCGATTCAACCCCGAGTACAAGGCTGTTTTTAACGCTGGACAAAACTTGGCTGATTCAGACATCCAGTTATACAACAATGATTTTGGTGCGATAATCAATATGGGGCCATTGTGCATCGCCTCGGGTGGCAATGGTTTGCCATCGCTGGCCAACGGGGCGTTGACTATTTCGGTGATTTCCGCAGTCGATTCACCACCAGCAACAGCAGATAATGGCTGCTGGGCCTTTTCTTTTTGATATTCTAGGGCCAAATGTTGCAATTGGGCCAACGTTTGAATGGTTTTACCCAATCCCATATCATCGGCCAAAAGCGCCCCAAAACGATTCTGTTGCATAAACCGAATCCAACTATATCCCTCTATCTGATAATTGCGGAGTTCACCTTGAAATTGGCTCGGAATATCTACGGTTGGAATGGTCCCGCGGTGTAAAACTTCCGTCCAATCTGGTGTCGGAGGTGCTTCATTCAAATATTCATCCAGATCGGCCAATAACGAAACGTGGATGTTTCGAACGCGATATGCTTCGTCATGCACGTCGGCCAGATTGACAATCTGCGCAAATTGGGTAAACCACTCTGCTGGTAGAATGACAACTTTGCCATTGGGGAGCACGTATTCACGACGTTTTTCTAAAATGTTCTTTCGCAATTTGATGAAAGGTATTTCGAAGCCCTCCAATTTTACTACTGCGTGCACATCAAACCAATCGATGCCATTTTTAACCGTCACCAACAACTGGATACTGCCCAAATAGTATTGAGTAGCCCCGTCTTCTTGTTGAATCTCAAAGCCCGCGCGTTCCAACGTGTTTTGATTTTCATTGACCCATGAAACGATATCTAATGCATCAAAATCTTGAGAATCGAGGGTGAACAAACTGCCATTGGTCTGACTCAATCCCAATTCTTTTAAAGTTTCAATCTTCTGTTTTTCAACAGAATACAATCGCTTAATTCGATGAAAAGTATAAGTACCTTCCTTTTCTTCCAAGCGCACATTGACTTTCTTGTTTACATGATACGGGAAAACCCAATTTCCGTATTTCATGTATAAAACCAGGTGGGGTGATTCCCAAGCGGAAGTCAATTTCAACAACGGCTGAACTTCCAATTGGTCTGTGACAATATCAAACCCCAAGGCATACACGTCGTGATTCTCAAGCAACGGACCCACAAACTTTTGCATGTATGTAGCTTCTTGATGGGGATCAATATGAATGAATGGCTTTCGCAGGAACGGTTTGATTTTCTTGCCTTCTACATTGGCACCAAAAAACAATAATCGATTGGGAGTCAATAACCAGGCGGGCTGCGCTATCAGCAGTTCGCTTTCTGGATCACAAAAATGAACCTTTTCTCCCCGGTGCTTGATGGTTACGAAGTAATTCATCCCCGTTTCATCTCTGCGAAAGTGAAATAAGGGAGTGGATGGTTCGTTATAAAACTCAATTTTGGTCCCCATGGGTTCGCCGGTTTTGCCGGCCCAATACATGGGATAGTTTTTTACTTCTTTGATAACTTTCAGCAATTCAGTTTCAATGATTGCCAAGACTTGCTTTTTTGTGTCTTCATCAAAGTGTTTAAGAAAGAAATCAGCCGGTTTGATTTTGCGGGTTCCTTTGTAAAACTGCTTCATGATGGCCTCACTTTCAAAGCCTTCAATGATCTCCACCACCCGCTTCTGTTCTGGATTTAAACCAAAATAATCCGCTGTCTTTTCTCTAATTCGCTGATATGTTAAGGATGGATTGCCATTCTCCAACAACTGCACTGCATTCGCTTCTACCAAGACACCCAAATGAGCATGCCTTACGAAGGTGAATACTACCTCAAACGGCTTGGTGTTTATTACCTCCATGTATTGATATTATAAAATAAACTCGCAATTTACAATGGATTCATAGGCCAACCAAAAATAGTTTGCCAATAGCGCGTAAATCATCAAAATCGGTTTAATTCGCAGCCATGAGTATCGAATTACCGCAACGAAATTGGCACCTACTATCCAGACAAGAGAAGTATACTGAATTGCATCAGCAAATTTCAGCACTTTTAGATCCGCAGGTCGATGACATTGCCAATTTGGCCAATGCAGCGGCGTTGCTCAAAGAAATTTTCGGTTGGTGGTGGGTGGGATTTTACCGCGTATTGAACAACAAATTGGTATTGGGTCCATTTCAAGGTCCCGTCGCCTGCACTACTATCGCCCTGGGAAAAGGGGTTTGCGGAAAGTCATGGGAAACCCAATCGACCTTGGTCGTGCCCAATGTGGAGGAATTTCCTGGACATATCGCATGCAGCGCTGCATCGAAGAGTGAAATTGTTGTTCCTATTGTAAAGGCAGACGGACAAATTTGGGGTGTGCTCGATGTAGACAGTGAACATTTGGCCACGTTCGACGAATTGGATCAAATAGAATTAGAAAAATTTTGTCGTACTTTGGCCTCATCGCTATGAAACAAAAAAAGAATATTGCCCTATTGATTACCGTGGCGTCTCTGGGCTATTTTGTAGACATTTACGACCTAATTCTTTTCAATATCATCAAGAAAGACAGTCTTTCATCGCTTAATATCGATGTAAATACCTATGAAACGGTTTTGTTTCGATGGCAGATGGCAGGTATGCTTATTGGCGGTTTGATTTGGGGGATTTTGGGTGACATCAAAGGTCGCGTAAGTGTACTTTTTGGATCAATTCTATTGTACAGTGTCGCCAACGTGGCAAATGCTTTTGTGACCACCGTAGAAGCGTATAAATTTTGGCGATTGTTGGCTGGCATAGGCTTGGCAGGTGAATTGGGTGCAGCGATCACATTGGTGAGTGAACTGATGCCCAAGGAGAAGCGGGGTTTGGGTACAATGATCATAGTTACGTTTGGTGCTTTGGGTGCTGTGTTTGCATTTTTTGTGGCCAAAAATGGCGATGGTATTACCCACTTCATTTCAAATGCCCTCAATACCCAATTAGAAAATTGGCAAACTGCTTACATTGTGGGTGGTGTATTGGGTTTACTGTTGCTATTGATGCGCGCAGGCACATTTGAAAGTGAATTGTTCGAAAGTGCTACCACCAAATCGGTGAAACGCGGCAACTTCTTCATGCTGTTCAAAAAGCCGCATTTGAAAAAGTACTTGGCCTGTATTGTCATTGGTCTTCCTGTTTGGTTTGTGGTTGGAATTTTGATTGCTTTGTCACACAAATTCTTTCCTGAGATCCTTGCAACAGATAATCCATCGTTGGATTCCGATAAAATAAAATCACTTGCAGTGGCAACGCCCGAAATGGTGATGTGGAGCTATGTAGGACTCAGTACGGGTGATCTTTTATCGGGTTTGTTGAGCCAATTATTCAAGAGCAGAAAAAGGGTCATTTACCTCAATTTAATGGGTATCGCGGTGATGACATTGGTGTACTTATACGGTCCGGTTGGAAGTCAGAACTATTACAGAACCATTGCCTTTTTGCTTGGTGCTGTTACAGGGTATTGGGCTATTTTCGTGACCAATGCCTCAGAGCAATTTGGTACCAATATCAGGAGTACTGTGGCGGCAACGGTCCCCAACTTTGTGCGTGGTGGCGTGTTGTTGATTACCATGGGATTTGAATATTTCTCCCATCATTTTCAATCTGCTAACCAGTTCGATGGTCGCACATTCAGTGTGGCCGCACTCATTGTGGGCTCTGTTTGTTTGTTGTTGGCATTCTGGGGGACATACACAGTTGAAGAGGCTTTTCACAAGGACTTGGACTACTTTGAGCATGACCATCCCCAAGAAGCCAAGAATAATGCGTAACTTTACGTTTTATTTTTAACAACAATTTACCCTATCCATTGTCAAACCGTAGTAAAATCACTTTCCCAGAACGTGTTGTTCTGGCTATATTAGAAAATGCTGGTAAAGGCGCTTACAATGCCAGCCAAGTGTTCAGCAGAATTCCCAAAGAGGCCAATTTCACCAAAGAAATGGTGAATCAAGCCCTAATCAAGCTAGCCCATCGAGGAATTATCAGGGAGCCATCCAATGGCACCTACTCACCCATCCAACCGTCAGTGAAATCCGAGGGTGAATTGGTTTTGTCAAACCGTGGCGACTATTACGTTCGCACCGAAATTGACGGAGAATTGCAGCAAGTATACATGGACAACGACATGGTTGGAAAACTCCTGCCAGGAGATCGTGTTCGCTGCGATATCAAAACGAAAGGCAAACGGACCTATGTAAAATCAATCGGCTTGTTGGAACGGGTACCCCAACGCTACAGCGCCATTTTGGATGTTTTCGAAAAGAACGCATTCGGATTGTTGCAAAAGAACGGACTGAAAGATATCAAACTAACGGATAAGGTTGACCCTAACTACGATGGACACAAAGCGATCATTGAAGTCTACGATTTCCCTCATAACAGCCGTAATCCCCTTGGCAGGGTGATTGATATTTTGGGCTTGGTGGGTGAAGCAGATACCGAAATGCACGCAATTGTCGCAGAGTTCGGTTTTAACACACGTTTCCC
>JAHEMG010000038.1:8801-10546 GCA_024643755.1 Flavobacteriales bacterium
TGCTATTATTAAATCGCATCGCAAAGCATTTCGAAGCGATTCGTTTTGCTAATGGTGCCCTTCGTTTTGAATCCAAGGAAATTCGATTCAAGTTCGATGAAAATAAGCGTCCGATAGAATCCTATGTAAAAACCCGGTTCGACGCGCATTTGTTGATTGAGACATTCATGCTCATGGCCAATCAAGCGGTTGCTAAGCACGTTAAAATGCTGAAAAAGCCACAGTTGCCGTTTATTTATCGCTCTCATGATGTCCCACCCCAGGACAAACTCATTGATTTTGCTAGATTTTGTAAATTGATGGGCTATCCGATCAACATTGACAATGAACCACAGATGCGGAAGTCGTTCAATGACTTGATGGAACGTACAGCTGAGGATCCTAGCGCTGAAATTTTGCAACAAATGGCCATAAGAACGATGTCGAAAGCGGTTTATACGGCCTATCGCTCTGATCACTTTGGATTGGCCTTCGAGCACTATACACATTTCACTTCGCCCATTCGTCGATATCCTGACTTGCTGGTTCACCGTTTGTTGCAGCAATATTTGATTTCACCCAAACCCATCATGAGTGAATCGGAAATCGAGATGATTGCCAAACACAGCAGCACAATGGAGCAAAAGGCCGCTGAAGCTGAGCGCGCCAGTACCAAATACACCTTGGCGTTGATGATGGAACAGCACATCGGAAAGGTCATGGATGCAACCATTACAGGTATTACAGAATGGGGTATTTATGCGATGGCAACGGAATACCACTGTGAGGGTTTGATTCGCATATCTGATATCAAATGGGACCGTTTCACTTATTACGAAGCGGAGAAGAAAATGGTTGGACAGCGTACCAAGCGGAGTTTCCATTTGGGTGATCCAATTTCGGTGTCTGTGAAAAAAACCGACCCTCAAAAAAGAATTATTGATTTTAATTTGTTAGACTAACATGAGCATCGCCCATTTACATCAACTGTACGTAGACCATTTGCTAAAGCATGCATTCACGGGTTCGCCAAATAATTTGTACGAACCAATGAAATACATCATGGAATTGGGCGGGAAGCGCATTCGTCCAATCCTCTGCATGTCAGGCGCTGAGGCTTGTGGTGGCAAGGCGGAAGACGCGATAGATGTGGCACATGCAATGGAGGTTTTTCACAATTTCAGTTTGGTACATGACGATATTATGGATCGGGCTGACCAGCGTCGCGGTTTACCTACAGTGCATATCAAATGGAATGAACCGACCGCGATTTTGGCGGGCGATAATTTATTGGTCAAGGCCTATGAATCAATTTTGGCTTTTCAGGGGCCGGGTAAAGATGCCATTTTAAAGTTGTTTTCTACCACCGCTACGCAGGTTTGCGAAGGTCAGCAAGACGATATGGATTTTGCCGACAGAAACGCCGTGAGCGAGGCAGAATACCTGCAAATGATTCAAAACAAAACTGCTGTTTTGTTGGGTTGTAGTCTTGCTTCAGGGGCCTTGGTGGCCAATGCCGATTCAGAGATCGTGCAAGGTCTGTACGACTTTGCCATCGCCATTGGTATGAGCTTTCAAATGATGGATGATTATTTGGATGCCTTTGGTGATTCTGATAAAACAGGTAAAGTAGCTGGAGGTGATATCAGAGAAGGTAAAAAAACATGGCTTTATATAAAGTCCTGCGAGTTGGACAATCAAACACCTGTTTGGTTTTCAGAACCTTCATTAGATCATCGCGTAAAAGCGGTGAAAGCGCATTGGAT
>JAHEMG010000173.1 GCA_024643755.1 Flavobacteriales bacterium
GATTTTACATTGCGTTTCAGAGTATCCAACCCGCCCTGAAAATGCCAATCTATTATCAATCAAAGCATTACAAAAAAAATACCCCAATTACACAATTGGATATTCAGACCATACGGTAGGTATCAGTGCGCCTGTGTCTGCAGTTGCAATGGGTGCAAGCATCATTGAAAAACACATTACCTTAGACCGCAGAATGAAAGGCACAGACCAAGCAGGTTCATTGGGGGTTGATGGTATCCAAAGGATGGTTCGCGACATTCGATTGATTGAGCGATCCATGGGTACAGAAGATGTTTTTATTGCAGAATCTACCGTTTCAGCAAAACACAAACTTGAACGATCCATTGCGACAAAACGAGAAATTTTGGCAGGTGAAGTGATCCAAGAGTCTGATTTGCATTTACTGTCTCCAGGTGACGGATTCAAGTGGCATGAATTGACAAAAGTCGCTGGCAAAGTGGCTAATCAAAATATTCCAGCCGACGAAATCATTTACCCCCAACACATTTCTTAACTTCCGCTAAATGATTGAATCATTACTCCCCAAATTGGTACTTACAGACATAGATGGTGTTTGGACAGATGCCGGCATGTATTACGACCAAACGGGAAATGAATGGAAAAAATTCAATACGGCGGATAGTGCCGGCGTTTTATTCTGTAAACATTTATCAATACCTGTTGGAATTATTACCGGCGAAGACACAGCAATTGTACAGCGCAGATCTGAAAAATTGAAAATCGACTACTTGTTTCAGGGCATTCAAGACAAACTTACTGTTGCCACAGAATTGTGCGCAAAACTCAATATTTCTCTAGCCGAAGTCGCCTACATTGGTGATGATTTGGGTGATATTGCTTTGCTAAAAGCGGTTGGTTTTTCTGCTGCCCCGGCCAATGCCCCTGAGTACATTCGGAATTTGGTTCATTTTCCAACCAATAAAGCGGGCGGAGAAGGTGCTTTTCGCGAATTCATAGAAGAAATATTGCAACGCGCAGGGGTATTCAAATCTGTCCTCTCTCATTTTCACATTGATTGATGATTCAAAATACCATCCAAACAGCACTTACCTTGGGTAAAATTTTGCTAAAAAGCAAAATCAATCTCCCAAAATACCAAGCCGCTGAAAAATCAGTCGTAATCATTGCCAATGGTCCTTCTGCAAGATCTTTTATTGATCGATGTATAGAAACGGGCATTGACAAACTCAAGGACAAAGGACTGGCATTTTTCGCCGTAAATAAATTCAGTTGTCAGCCCGAGTTTTTTTCACTTCAACCAAAGTACTATCTCATGTTAGACATGTACTTTTTTGAATTTTCTGAAGCGGTATACAAGGATCCCTCATTGCATCCCATTGCAAAATTCAAGCCCGACTTTGAAAAAACCCAAAGGATGATCAATGAAACTTGGCAAGCCCTCCAAAAAGTGAATTGGCCAATGACTTTCTTTGTCCCACAATTGTACTGCAACAGTTACATTGTCAAAAACCTCAACAATCCCAATATTCAATTTGTAACCTATAACTATACTGTTATCAAAGGCCACGAAGCATTTCGAAACCGAATGTATAAGTGGCACCTTGGAAGTCCACAGTGTGAAAATGTAGTAAATTCTTGTGTTTTCAACGCTATGTTATCAGGCATTGAGAATGTTTACATCACGGGTGTCGACCATGATTTCCATATCAACATCATGGTTGATGAAGACAACACAATCATTAGAACAGAATCTCATTTTTACGCCGATGAGAACAAAAAACACCCTCTGCTGAAACAAGAAGCAGACGGAACTACAGGAAAAATAAAGCTGCATGAACTATTCCATAGCTTGGTGAAAGTACACACGGGTTACAACGAAACTGCACGCTATGCCAAACACATCAACAAAAAAGTCATTAACCTTACTGAAGGAGGTTATGTAGATGCGTTCGACCGAATGAAATTAGCCGAGTTCTTTTCATTAATGTTTAAATAACAACCCTCAATCCTTCAATCGGACACCCAGGGGAGCGAGCATCTTTTTCGCCATGCTGTAAAGATCTTCACTCAACCTAAATCGGAGCAACACAAATACGGCAATCCCCATCAAAACCAGGGATTT